>NZ_JAJSZC010000142.1:0-33175 GCF_036815105.1 Streptomyces sp. IBSBF 3136 | reverse complement strand
GGATACGGGCCCGGGGCATGCCGGGCGGCGGGGAGTGGGTCACGGGGTCCCCCTCGGGCTCCTGCGGGGTGATCTATCCGCACTGTAGGCAGATGCACCCCGGGCCGCAGTCCGGGAACCGCCGAGGGGTCACGTACGGCCGAGCCGGTCGCCCACCAGGGGTTCGAGGTAGCGGATCAGCACGTTCTTGACCTCCTGGACGTAGGCCGCGCGCTCGGCGCCCTCGTGGCCGAGGACCAGTTCGAGGCCCGCCTTGTAGATGCCGAGGCACACGTGGGCCGTGCGGGTGACGTCGGCGGCCGGGGCGTCGGGCAGGAGCGAGGTCAGCAGGCCCTCGACCCGGTCGATCAGGGTGGCGTGCAACTGGTCGTGGGCGTCGGTGATCCCGCCCGGGATGTCGGGGCCGTGCATCAGCGCGAAGAACACCGGGTGCGCGGTGTTGAAGGCGATGAACCGGTCGACGGCGGCGCCGACGGCCTCCTCCAGGGGCGTGGCGGGGTCGACGGGCGCCAGCGCCTCGCCGTAGGTCTCCCGCATCTCGTGCATGAGCCGGTCGCCCAGCTCGACGGCGATCGCCTCCTTGTTCGGGAAGAACTGGTAGAGCGTGCCCGGTGAGACGCCCGCCTCGCGGGCGATGGCGTTGGTGCTGGCGGCCGTGTAGCCGCTGGTGCAGAAGACCTGGGCGGCGGCGGCGAGCAACTGGGCGATGCGGCGCTCGCCGCGCGCCTGGCGGCGGCGCGGCTGTTCCTTCTCCGAGGTCTCCGAGGTGTCGGACACGCGTGATCCCCAGCCCTTCGCAGGCGATTGACAAACACGAGCGGTCGCTCGCATTCTGGGGGAACGCGAGCGCTCTCTCGTGTTTGCCAGTTTATTGGCAATGACCGACCCATGCTGCCTGCCTGCACAGACGCCTGCCTGCACAGATGTGGGTCACGGTGAAGGGGACACCGCACGATGACCGAAGTCAACAAGGCGACACCCGGCGAGGACGGACCGCCCCCGCCCGGCGGCTGGACCCGCTTCGTCACCGCCCGCCCGCGCCTGTCGCTGCTGGTGGCCCTCGTCCTCACCGCGCTCGCCGTGCTGGCCGGCAGCGGGGTCGCGGACCACCTGGGCAGCGGCGGCTGGGAGGACCCGGCCGCCGAGTCGACCTACGCCACCAAGGCGCTGGAGCGCGGGTTCCCCGACTCCCAGCCCAACCTGCTCCTGCTCGTGGACTCCGGCCGCGCCTCGGTCGACGACCCGGCGGTCGCCGCCGAGGCCCGCCGGCTCGCCGCGCGGCTGAGCGCGGAGCACGGCGTGACCGGCGTCGGCTCCTACTGGCAGGCCGCCCCCGCCGCGGCGACCGCCCTGCGCGCCAAGGACGGCCACGAAGCCCTGATAGCCGCCCGCATCACCGGCGACGAGAACGCGATGGGCAAGACCCTGGACCGCCTGGCACCCCGGTACCGGGGCGCGCACGGCCCGGTCCGGGTGAAGGTCGGCGGCATCGTCGCGGTACGGCACGAGATGCAGACGACCATCAAGGAGGACCTCACCCGCGCCGAGATGATCGCCCTGCCGATCACCCTCGTGCTGCTCGTGATGGTCTTCGGCAGCGCCGTCGCCGCCCTGCTGCCGCTGGGCATCGGCATCGTCGCGATCCTTGGCACCAACGCGGTACTGCGCGGCCTGACGGCCTTCACCGACGTCTCGGTCTTCGCGCTGAACCTCACCACCGCCCTCGGCCTCGGGCTCGCCATCGACTACGCCCTCTTCATCGTCCGCCGCTACCGCGAGGAGCTGTCCGCCGGCGCCGACCCGCTGACCGCGATCGGCACCACCCTGCGCACGGCCGGGCGCACGGTGCTGTTCTCCGCCCTCACCGTGGCGGTCTCCTTGGCCGCCATGATGGTCTTCCCGCAGTACTTCCTGCGGTCCTTCGCCTACGCCGGCATCGCCGTGGTCCTGCTCGCGGCGGCGGCCGCCCTGATCCTGCTCCCGGCGGCCCTCGTCCTGCTCGGCCACCGGGTCAACTCCCTCGACCTGCGCCGCCTGCTGCGCCGGGGCCGGGAACCGGGGCAGCCCGGCACCGAGGGCACCGCCTGGGCCCGCACGGCCACGCTCGTGATGCGCCGCGCCCCGGTCTTCGCCCTCGGCACCACCGTCCTGCTCGTGATCCTCGGCCTGCCCTTCACGGGCGTGCGGTTCGGCACCGCCGACGACCGTCAGCTGCCGTCGAGCGCCGAGTCGCACGTGGTCCAGCAGCACCTGCGGGACGGCTTCCCGGGCAGTCCCGGCGGTGGCCTGGAGGTCCTCGCCGAGGGCCGGGCCACCGGGACGCAGTACGCCGCCTACAAGGAGCGGGTCGCCGCCCTGCCCGAGGTGGTCCGGGTCGAGGGCCCGCTGGTCCACGGCGACACGGCCTACTTCACCGTGCAGCCCAGGGGAGAGGCCGTCGACGACGCGGCCCAGCGGCTGGTCGGCGACCTGCGCGCGCTGAAGGCCCCGTTCACCACCGAGGTGACCGGCACGGCCGCCGTGCTGGTCGACTCCAAGCACGCGATAGGCGAACGGCTGCCCTGGGCGGGGGCGTTCATCGCGATCGTCACCCTGCTGCTGGTCTTCCTGCTCACCGGCAGCGTGCTGATACCCCTGCAGGCGGTGGTGCTCAACGCGCTCAGCCTGACGGCGATGTTCGGCGCGGTGGTATGGGTGTTCCAGGACGGCCACCTCTCCGGGTGGCTCGGCTTCACCAGCCCCGGCTCGATCGAGACCACCCTGCCCGTCCTGATGTTCTGCGTGGCCTTCGGCCTCTCCATGGACTACGGCGTCTTCCTCCTCTCCCGCATCAAGGAGGAGTACGACCGCACCGGCGACCACAACGAGGCGGTCCGCCACGGCCTCCAGCGCACCGGCGGGCTGATCACGGCGGCGGCGGTCATCCTCGCGGTCGTCATGGTCGCCATCGGCACCTCCCGGGTGACCAACACCAAGATGCTCGGCCTCGGCATCGCCCTCGCGGTACTGATGGACGCGATGGTCGTGCGCAGCCTGCTGGTCCCGGCGATCATGCGGCTCACCGGCCGCGCCACCTGGTGGGCCCCGGCCCCGCTGCGCCGCTTCCACCGGAGGTTCGGGCTCAGCGAGGGCGAACCGGCCGCGCCCGCGGAGGTGAAGGAGACGGCCGGGGTGTGAGGCCGCGGGCCGCCGTGGAAGGGTGGGGCGCATGAGAGCCGTGGTGTTCGAGCAGTACGGGGAGCCGGCCGCCGTACGGGAGGTGCCGGACCCGGAGCCCGTGGAGCACGGGGTCGTGGTCCGCGTCGAGGCGACCGGGCTGTGCCGCAGCGACTGGCACGGCTGGATGGGGCACGACCCGGACATCACCCTGCCCCATGTGCCGGGGCACGAACTCGCCGGTGTGGTCGAGGCGGTCGGGTCCCGGGTGACCGGGTGGCGGCCCGGCGACCGGGTCACCGTGCCCTTCGTCTGCGCCTGCGGCAGCTGCCCGTCCTGCGCGGCCGGCGACCAGCAGGTGTGCGAGCGCCAGACCCAGCCGGGCTTCCACCACTGGGGCTCCTTCGCCCAGTTCGTGGCCCTCGACCACGCCGACGTGAACCTGGTCGCCGTCCCCGACGGGATGGCGTACGCCACGGCCGCCGGCCTCGGCTGCCGCTTCGCCACCGCCTTCCGCGCGGTGGTGCGCCAGGGCCGGGTGGCGGCGGGGGAGTGGGTCGCGGTGCACGGCTGCGGCGGGGTCGGCCTGTCGGCGGTGATGATCGCGGCGGCCTCGGGGGCCCGTGTGGTCGCCGTCGACGTCTCGCCCGAGGCGCTCGACCTGGCGCGGACCTTCGGCGCGGCCGGTTGCGTGGACGCGACCGGCCTGGCCGACCCGGCGGCCGCCGTCCGCGAGCTGACCGGCGGCGGCGCCCACCTCTCCCTCGACGCCCTCGGCTCGCCCGCCACCTGTGCGGCCTCCGTCGGCTCCCTGCGCCGCCGGGGCCGGCACGTCCAGGTGGGCCTGCTGCCCTCGGCGGACGGCACCACCCCCGTCCCGCTGGCCCGCGCCATCGCCCTGGAGCTCGAACTCCTCGGCAGCCACGGCATGGCCGCGCACGCCTACCCCGGGATGCTGGAGCTGGTCAGGTCCGGGGTGCTCCGCCCTGACCTGCTGGTGACCCGGACGATCGCCCTCGACGAGGCCCCGGCGGCCCTCGCCGCCATGGGTGCCGCGCCCGGAGCGGGGGTCACGGTCATCGAGCCGTGGCGCTGAGCGCGGCCCACTCGCGGTCGAGGATCGACATGATCACCTCGTCGGCCCAGACGCCGTCCCGGAGCTGCACCTCGCGCCGGACACCCTCGACCACGAAGCCGGCCTTCTCGTAGACGCGCAGGGCCCGGTGGTTGTGCGCGTAGGCCGACAGCTCGATCCGGTGCAGTCCGAGTTCCCCGAAGCCGTGGGCGACGATCAGCCGGGTCGCCTCGGTGCCGATGCCCCGGCCCCGGCCCCGGGGACCGATGAGGGTGCGGAAGGTGCAGCTGCGGCCGTCCGGGTCGTACCCGTACAGGACGACCTCGCCCAGCACCTCCCCGGTGTCCGGGTCGGTGACGGCCAGATCGAGACGGTCGGGGGCGCCGGCCCGGGAGCCGTACCAGGACCGCAGCCGTTGCTCGGTCAGGTCGGTCGACGGCTCGAAGGTGAAGCGGATGACCTCGGGGTCGGCGACGATCTCCCCCATGGTGGCGGCGTCGGCCTCGGTGAAGGGCCGCAGCACGGTCTTCCGGCCGGTCAGGACGGGTTTGACGGAGAAGCTCATGGGACGACTGTGCCGCACGCGGCAGGCGGTGCACAGGTCCTTTTCCCGAGGGCCGGCCCGGGTGCCCCGTGTCAACGCGACCCGCCCGGACACCGGGGCCCGCCTTTGCTGCGAGTGCGTCACAAACGCCCGCCTCTCGTCACACATGTCGCGTGTACGCGGGCTCTCTGTCACACCCGGTCGACAGCCGTAGTCGCTTCGTCACGGAGCGTCGTTCACCGGGCACAGGCTTGGTGATCGCCGGCGCAGCGCCCGGCTCCCCCGACGGCCGCCCCCGGCCGCCGCCGCGGCGCGCGCAGGGAGGTGCGACTCATGACCGACCGAAGGCTCTGGTCCTACAAGGAGATCGCGGCACACATCCGGGTGCAGCCGGACACCGTGCGGTCCTACCGCAAGCACGGCCTGCTGCCCGATCCCGACCATGTGGAGGGGGGCAAGCCCTACTGGTACGCGGACACCGTCCGCACCTGGGTCGCCTCCCGGCCGGGCAACCGGGGCCGAAGAGGGGACTGACCTCACGGACCCGTGCCCGCGCGGCCCGCGGCGGCCCTACGCCCCGCACGACCGCAGGAACGCCCGGGTCCGCCGGGCGATCGGCAGCGGGGCTTCCGGCTCGCAGGGGTACATGTCCTGCTCGACGATCGCGAACAGGTCGACGTCCAGCCGCTGCGCGGCCCGCAGCACCGGTTCCAGGTCGGGCACGCCGGACGGGGGTTCGCACATCACGCCCCGGGCGACCGCCGGGCCGAACGGCGTGCCGCTGGCGCGCACGTCGGCCAGGATCTCCGGGTCCACCTGTTTGAGGTGCAGATAGCCGATCCGCTCGCCATAGGTCTCGATCAGCTTGACGCTGTCCCCGCCGCAGTACGCGTAGTGCCCGGTGTCCAGGCACAGCGACACCAGGTCGGGGTCCGTGCCGTCGAGGAAGCGGGCGACGTTCTCCTCACTGTCGATGTGGGTGTCCGCGTGCGGGTGGACGACGACCGTCAGGCCGTACCGCTCGCGTACCTCGCGGCCGAGGCGCTCGGTCAGCGAGGTCAGGTCCCGCCACTGCCCCGGGTCGAGGGTGTCGGGCTCCAGCACCTCGCCCGTCTTGTCGTCGCGCCAGAAGGACGGGATGACGACGAGGTGGCGGGCGCCCATGGCCCGGGTCAGGGCGGCGATGTCGCTGACGTGCGCCCAGGTCGCGTCCCACACGGCGGCCCCGTGGTGCAGACCCGTGAACACCGTGCCGGCCGACACCTGCAGACCGCGCCGGGCGGTCTCCTCGGCGAGCACCGCGGGATCGGTCGGCAGGTAGCCGTAGGGGCCCAGTTCGATCCACTCGTAGCCCGAGTCGGCGACCTCGTCGAGGAAGCGCCGCCAGGGCACCTGCCGCGGGTCGTCCGGGAACCACACACCCCAGGAGTCGGGCGCCGAACCGATCCGGATACGGGACAGTGAGGAGGGGGGCAAGGACGTCATGGCCGCCAGCGTGCGGGGCCGCGGAAGGAGGTGTCAAGCTCTCGTCCGAATGTCCGGACAAAACATTGACAGGGTTCGGCGGACAGGACTACAAAGCCGGGGGAGAGCCGTGACGAAGGGATGCCGATGGCGTACGACCTGATCACGATGGGGCGGATCGGAGTGGACCTCTACCCGCTGCAGACCGGCGTCCCGCTCGCCCAGGTGTCGTCCTTCGGCAAGTTCCTCGGCGGGTCGGCGACGAACGTCGCGGTCGCCGCGGCCCGCCTCGGCCGCCGCACCGCCGTGATCACCCGCACCGGCGACGACCCCTTCGGCGCCTATCTGCACGAGGCCCTGCGCGGCTTCGGCGTCGACGACCGCTGGGTCACCCCGGTGGCCGGCCTGCCCACGCCCGTCACCTTCTGCGAGGTCTTCCCGCCCGACGACTTCCCGCTCTACTTCTACCGCCGGCCCAAGGCCCCGGACCTGGAGATCCACCCCGGCGAGCTGGATCTGGACGCCGTCCGGGACGCCCGCGTCTTCTGGGTCACCGGCACCGGCCTGAGCGAGGAGCCGAGCCGCACGGCCACGCTCGCCGCCCTCGCCCACCGAGCCAGGTCCGGCACGACCGTCTTCGACCTCGACTGGCGGCCCATGTTCTGGACCGACCCGGACCAGGCCCGCCCCTACTACGCCGAGGCGCTGCGCCACACCACCGTCGCCGTGGGCAACCTCGACGAGGTGGAGGTCGCCACCGGGGTGCGCGAGCCCCACGCGGCGGCCCGCGCGCTGCTGGCCGCCGGGGTCGAGCTCGCCGTGGTCAAACAGGGGCCCAAAGGGGTCCTGGCGGTCAGCGCCTCCGGGGAGTCGGCCGAGGTCCCGCCCCTGCCGGTCACCGTCCTCAACGGCCTGGGCGCCGGCGACGCCTTCGGCGGCTCCCTGTGCCACGGACTGCTCGCGGGCTGGGACCTGGAGACCGTCATGCGGCACGCCAACGCGGCCGGCGCCATCGTCGCCTCCCGCCTGGAGTGCTCCTCCGCGATGCCCACCCCGGACGAGGTGGCCGCCGCGCTCGACAGCGGAGCGGTGCGGTGAGGGCCGGCCGGGTGGCGGGCGCCCACACCGAGGGCGGGGACGCGGCCCGCCGGCCCCGGGTGGACGTCGCGGCGCTGGTGCACACCCGCACCCACCACCCCGAGGCGATCGCCGAGGCCGCCGCCCGCCGGGTCCGCCGCCCGCTGCTGACCGCGAGCGGCCGCCTGATGATCATCGCCGCCGACCACCCGGCCCGTGGCGCGCTCGGCGTCGGCGACCGCCGGCTCGCCATGGCCAACCGCGCCGACCTGCTGGAACGCCTGTGCCTCGCGCTGTCAAGGCCCGGTGTCGACGGCGTCCTCGCCACCGCCGACATCCTGGACGACCTGCTGCTGCTCGGTGCCCTCGACCACCGCGTCGTCATGGGCTCGATGAACCGCGGCGGCCTGCGGGGCGCGAGCTTCGAACTGGACGACCGCTTCACCGGCCACCGCCCCGCGGACATCCAGCGCCTCGGCTTCGACGCCGGCAAGGTGCTGCTGCGCATCGACTACGCCGACCCCGGCTCCCTGACCACCCTGGAGTCCACCGCCCGCGCCGTCGACGACATGGCCGCGCGCCGGCTGCCGCTGTTCGTGGAGCCGTTCATCAGCCGGCGCACCCCGGAGGGGACGCTGCGCAACGACCTGTCCGCCGAGGCGGTCACCCGCTCCATCGCCATCGCCTCAGGACTCGGCGGCTCCTCCGCCTACACCTGGCTGAAGGTGCCGGTCACCGACGACCCGGACGACATGGCGAGGGTCATGGAGACCTCCACCCTGCCCGCCGTGCTGCTCGGCGGTGACGTCGGCGACTCCCCGGAGGACCAGGTCGCCGCGTACGAGAAGTGGCGCGGGGCGCTCCAACTGCCCACCGTGCGCGGCCTGGTGGCCGGCCGGTCGCTGCTGTACCCGGCGGACGGCGACGTGGCCGCCGCCGTGGACACCGCCGTCGGACTGCTGTGAGGGACCGCATGACCAGCACCGGACTGCACCTGCCCCGGGGCGCCGCCGCGAACGCCCGGTACGCCGTCGACATCGCCCCCGAGCGGGCCGGCTGGACCCACAGCGCCCTGCGTGTCGTGGAGTTGACGCCGGACGGTACGCATACGTTCACCACCGGGGACAGCGAATGGATCGTCCTTCCACTGCAAGGCGGATGTACCGTACAAATCGAGACCACGTCGACTGAGCAGGTCGAGTTCCAACTCCAGGGCCGACAGAGCGTGTTCGCGGAGGCATCCGACTTCGCGTACGCGCCCAGGGACGCCCGGGTCCAGATCGCCTCCGGCGCGGGAGGCCGCTTCGCCCTGGCAGGAGCGAAGTGCGAGCGACGACTCCCCGCCCGCTACGGCCCCGCGCCGGAGGTTCCCGTCGAGCGGCGCGGCAGCGGCGGCTGCGCCCGCCACGTGCGCAACTTCGCCGCCGCGGACGTCTTCGACTGCGACCGGCTGATCGCCGTCGAGGTGATCACCCCCGGCGGCAACTGGTCCTCGTACCCGCCGCACAAGCACGACGAGCACCGGCCGGGCGAGGAGTCGGTGCTGGAGGAGATCTACTACTTCGAGATCGACGGACCGAACGGTTTCGGCTACCAGCGCGTATTCCCCTCCCGCGAGGGCGGTTCCGACGTCCTCGCCGAGGTCCGCTCCGGCGATGCCGTGCTCGTCCCCGACGGCTGGCACGGCCCGTCGATCGCCCAGCCGGGCCACGCCATGTACTACCTGAACGTCATGGCGGGACCCGGCGAGAACCGCGAGTGGCGGATCCGCTTCCACCCGGACCACACAGCGAGCACAGGGGGGTACCGATGACGACCTCGACGACGAGGCTCACGGTCGCGCAGGCACTCGTCCGCTTCCTCACCGCCCAGTACACCGAACGGGACGGGCGCAGGCAGCGGCTGATCGGCGCCACCTGGGGCATCTTCGGGCACGGCAACGTGGCCGGCCTCGGCCAGGCGCTGGTCCAGTACGCCGGCGCCATGCCCTTCCACCAGGGCCGCAACGAGCAGGCCATGGTGCACGCGGCGGTCGGCTACGCCCGCCAGTCGAACCGGCTGTCGGCCCACGCGGTGACCACCTCGATCGGCCCGGGCGCCACCAACCTGGTCACCGGCGCCGCCCTCGCGACCGTCAACCACCTCCCGGTCCTGCTGCTGCCCGGCGACGTCTTCGCCGCCCGCCCGGCCGACCCGGTGCTGCAACAGCTGGAGGTGCCCCACGCGGGCGACGTCTCGGTCAACGACACCCTGCGCCCGGTCTCCCGGTACTTCGACCGGATCACCCGGCCGGAGGCGCTGATCCCCGGCGCGCTGGCGGCCATGCGGGTCCTCACCGATCCCGTGGAGACCGGCGCGGTCACCCTCGCTCTGCCGCAGGACGTCCAGGCCGAGGCGTACGACTGGCCGGAGGAGTTCTTCGCCGAGCGGGTGTGGACCGTGCGGCGCCCCGGCGCGGACCCGGCCGAACTGGCGGAGGCGGTCCGGACGGTCCGGGCGGCCCGCAGGCCCCTCGTCATCGCGGGCGGCGGGGTCCACCACAGCCGCGCCGAGGAGGCCCTCGCCGAGTTCGCGGAGGCCACCCGCATCCCGGTCGCCTCCACCCAGGCCGGCAAGGGCTCCCTGCGCCACGACCACCCGCAGGATGTCGGCGGCGTCGGGCACACCGGCACCGCGACCGCCGACGAGCTGGCCCGCACCGCGGACCTGGTGATCGGGGTGGGCACCCGCTACACCGACTTCACCACCGCCTCCGGCACCCTCTTCACGCATCCGGACGTCCGCTTCCTCAACCTCAACATCGCGCCCTTCGACGGGCACAAACTGGCCGGGCTGCCGCTGATCGCCGACGCCCGCAGCGGCCTGTCCGAGCTGACCGAGGCGCTGATCGTGCACGGGTACTCGGCCGCCGGCTCCTACGTCACCGAGTACACCGAGGACAAGGAGCGCTGGGAGCAGCGGGTGGACGCCTGCTTCGAGGCGGACGAACCGGACGTCCGGCCGACCCAGCCGCAGGTCATCGGCGTCCTCGACGCCCTGGTGGACGAGTCCGACATCATCGTCAACGCGGCCGGCTCGCTCCCCGGCGACCTGCACAAGCTGTGGCGGACGCGCTCGCACGACCAGTACCACCTGGAGTACGGCTACTCCTGCATGGGCTACGAGATCCCGGCCGCCATCGGGGTGAAGCTCGCCGCGCCCGAGCGGAAGGTGTGGGCGCTGGTCGGCGACGGCACCTACCTGATGATGCCGACGGAGATCGTGACCGCCGTGCAGGAGGGCATCGCGATCAAGATCCTGCTGGTGCAGAACCACGGCTACGCGTCCATCGGCGGTCTGTCGGAGTCCGTGGGCGGCGAGCGGTTCGCCACCGCCTACCGCTTCACCTCGGACGACGGCACCTACACCGGCGCCCCGCTGCCCGTCGACCTCGCGGCCAACGCGGCCAGCCTGGGTATACGGGTGCTGCGCGCGAAGACCGTACGGGACCTGCGCGCGGCGCTCGCCGAGGCACGGGCCGCCGACACTCCCACATGTGTCTACGTGGAGACCGAAACGTCCGACACTGTGTCGGGCGCGCCTCCGGCGCAGGCCTGGTGGGATGTTCCTGTGGCCGAGACCGCGACCCGATCGTCCGCGGTCAAGGCACGGGAGCTGTACGAACGGCACGTCTCGACCCGACGCCGCCATCTGTAAAAGGAGTTTCTGGGCATGACGAAGATCGTCAACCACTGGATCGGCGGCAAGACCGCCGAAGGCGCGTCGGGCACGTACGGGCCGGTCACGGACCCGGCGACCGGCGCGGTCACCACCAAGGTCGCGTTCGCGTCGGTCGAGGAGGTGGACGCGGCCGTCGCGGCGGCCAAGGACGCCTTCGCGACCTGGGGCCAGTCCTCGCTGGCCCAGCGCACCACCATCCTGTTCAGGTTCCGCGCGCTGCTTGACGCCCACCGGGACGAGATCGCGGAGCTGATCACCGCCGAGCACGGCAAGGTGCACTCCGACGCGCTCGGCGAGGTGGCGCGCGGCCTGGAGATCGTCGACCTGGCCTGCGGCATCAACGTCCAGCTCAAGGGTGAGCTGTCCACGCAGGTCGCCAGCCGCGTCGACGTCTCCTCCATCCGCCAGCCGCTCGGCGTGGTCGCCGGCATCACGCCGTTCAACTTCCCGGCGATGGTCCCGATGTGGATGTTCCCGATCGCCATCGCGACCGGCAACACCTTCGTGCTCAAGCCGTCCGAGAAGGACCCGTCGGCCTCCCTGAAGATCGCGGAACTGCTCTCCGAGGCCGGTCTGCCCGACGGTGTCTTCAACGTGGTGCAGGGCGACAAGGTGGCCGTGGACCGCCTGCTGGAGCACCCGGACGTCAAGGCCGTCTCCTTCGTCGGCTCGACCCCGATCGCCCGCTACATCCACACCACGGCCTCCGCCAACGGCAAGCGGGTGCAGGCCCTCGGCGGCGCCAAGAACCACATGCTGGTCCTGCCGGACGCCGACCTGGACGCGGCGGCGGACGCCGCGGTCTCGGCGGCCTACGGCTCGGCGGGCGAGCGCTGCATGGCCATCTCCGCGGTCGTCGCGGTCGGCTCCATCGGCGACGAGCTGGTGGAGAAGATCCGCGAGCGGGCCGAGAAGATCAAGATCGGTCCCGGCGACGACCCGGCCTCCGAGATGGGCCCGCTGATCACCAAGGCCCACCGGGACAAGGTGGCCTCCTACGTCGAGGGCGCGGCGGCCGAGGGCTGCGAGGTCGTGCTCGACGGCACCGGTCACACCGTGGCGGGCTTCGAGGACGGGCACTGGATCGGCATCTCGCTGCTGGACAAGGTGCCGACCAGCGCCAAGGCGTACCAGGACGAGATCTTCGGCCCTGTGCTGTGCGTGCTGCGCGTGGACACCTACGAGGAGGGCGTGGCCCTCATGAACGCCTCGCCGTTCGGCAACGGCACGGCGATCTTCACCCGGGACGGCGGCGCCGCCCGCCGCTTCCAGATGGAGATCGAGGCCGGCATGGTCGGCGTGAACGTGCCGATCCCGGTCCCGGTCGGCTACCACAGCTTCGGTGGCTGGAAGGACTCGCTCTTCGGCGACCACCACATCTACGGCAACGACGGCACGCACTTCTACACCCGCGGCAAGGTCGTCACCACGCGCTGGCCCGACCCGGCCGACGCCCCCGCGGGCGTGGACCTGGGCTTCCCGCGCAACCACTGAGCGTCACCCGGAGGTCGCCTCCGGCCCATGTCAGGCCGTCCGGAATCCGGACGGCCTGACATTTTTTTGCAGCCCTGGCTGCGGTTCCCGTTCTTGCGGGATTAAACGGATGACTAAGGGTGCAGTGGCTTTATGCCTTAGAAAGCAAGGTCATGCATCGCATGGGCTTGATGGATGCTCCTATTTTCCGGTACGGCCTAAGAAAGTGATGTGGCGTCGGACGCTTGCCGATTGCGGATTTCGAAGGTAAACAGCCATTGACGGGGTGGTTTTCGTCGGGGTTCTCTATGCACGCCGGGAGCGGACCAGACGAACGCACGACGAGCCGCCCGGAGGCGATAGCGCTCCCGAGCCCACCCTCAGTCGCACCAGTCGATCGGATCCCGCCGCATGACCGACACGCTCCGCCCTGTCGAGACAGGCTCTGCCGCAGCAGCACTCGCAGAGGCCTCCGACAGCCCTCAGAAGCTCAAGCGTTCCATCGGAGTCGTCGGCGGCACCCTGCTCACCCTCTCCTGCGTCACGCCGGCCTCCACGCTGTTCGTGATCGTGCCGGACCTGTTCTCCAGCCTGGGCACGGCGACGGCGCTCTGTCTCGTCATCGGCGCGCTGCTCTGTATCCCGGTCGCCCTGTGTTACTCGGAGCTGGGCACCCTCATCCCGAGCGCGGGCGGCGAGTACGCGATCGTCTCCACCCTCGCCGGCCGGCTCGCCGGCTGGCTGGCCTTCGTCATGTCGCTCCTCGTCGTGGTGATCGTCCCCCCGGTCATCGCGATGGGCACCGCGGACTACCTCGCCCCGGTCATCCACCTGAACCCCGCCTGGACGGGCGCCGGCGTGATGATCGCGGCCACCCTCGCCGGTCTGCTCGACCTGCGCGCCAACGCCTGGATCACCGGCATCTTCCTGGTGCTGGAGGTCGTCGCGGCCGGTGTCGTCGCCATGCTCGGCTTCACCCACTCCCACCGCGGGCTCGGCAGCCTCGGCAACCTGCAGATCGCCGGTGAGCACGCGCACATCAGCCCCGTGACGGGCGCGATGGTCCTCTCCGGGCTCGCCATCGCCCTCTTCGCCACCCAGGGCTTCTCCACCGCCGTCTACCTCTCCGAGGAGCTGGAGAACCCGCGCCGCAACGTCGCCCGCACCGTCCTCGCGACGCTCGCCATCTCCAGCGTCGTCATCCTGGTGCCGGTCGTGGCGATCACCCTCGGCGCCGGCGACCTGAAGGCCCTGACCGGCGGCGACATCTCCGGCATGGTCATCGCCTGGAGCAACTCGGCCGTCGGCACCTTCGTCAGCCTCTGCGTCGCCCTGGCGATCATCAACGCGGGCATCGTCATGGTCATCCAGAACTCCCGCGTCCTGTTCGCCTCCGCCCGCGACAAGGCCTGGCCGGCGCCGGTCAACAGCGCCCTGTCCAAGCTCGGCCGCTTCGGCTCCCCCTGGGTCGCCACCCTCGTCGTCGGCGTCCCCGGCGCCTTCCTCTGCTTCGTCAACCTGGACACCCTCTACGGCGTCACCGGCGTCGCCGTGACCGGCCTGTACCTGCTGGTCGCGATCGCCGCCCTGCTCGCCCGGCGCGGCGCGCACGGCACCCGCAAGGCCTGGCGGATGCCGCTGTGGCCGGCCATGCCGATCCTGCTGATCGCCGTCCTCGTCTACATCCTCGTCGAGCAGGACGTCTCGTACCTGCTGTGGACCGGCGGCATCACCGCCGTCGCCACCCTCTACTGGGCCTTCTACCTCCGTCCCCGCCAGGCCACTCGCTGGGTGGTGTCCGTCCCCGAGGACGTCCAGTCCTGACGGTCGCCCGGCAGTCCTGACGGCCCCCCGGAGCCTCACGGCACCACCGCGCACCCTCCGTCGTCCTCGCCTCCAGAGGCGAGGACGACGTCGTTCGTCCGCAGTGCCCGTACCGCACCCGAAGTACGCGGCGGCGGTCCCGTACTCCCCGAGGAGGGTCCGGGGTTCAGCCCAGCGGCAGCGTCGGTCGTCGGTGACGGCCCGTACCGTTGAGGCATGGATCTTCGAGGGCCCGCGCTGCGAGGGCTGCTGAAGGGGCCGCGGCGGCTGCTGGCCGCCGCGGCCGCCGTGGTGGTGCTCGCGGGAGCCGGCACCTGGAGCGCCGTCGCCTCCGACGGCCCCCCGCGGGTGCACCGCAGCGACCGCGTCATGGCCATGACCGACGGCACGCGCATCGACACCTCGTACTTCACCGCGGGCCCCGCCGGCCGCCGCCCCGCCGTCCTGCTCGCGCACGGCTTCGGCGGCAGCAAGGGCGACGTACGGCAGCAGGCCGAGGACCTCGCCCGGGACGGATACGCGGTCCTGACCTGGTCCGCGCGCGGCTTCGGCAGGGCCACCGGCAAGATCGGCCTCAACGACCCCGGACACGAGGTCGCCGACGTCTCCCGGCTCATCGACTGGCTCGCCCGGCAGCCCCAGGTCCGCCTCGACCGGCCCGGCGACCCGCGCGTGGGCGTGGCCGGCGGCTCCTACGGCGGCGCGATCTCCCTGCTCGCCGCCGGACACGACCGCCGCGTCGACGCCATCGCCCCGGCCGTCACCTACTGGAACCTCGCCGACGCCCTGTTCCCGGACGGCGTGTTCAAGAAGCTCTGGGCCGGCGTCTTCTTCAACACCGGGGGCGGCTGTGCCCGGTTCGAACCCGCCCTGTGCCGGATGTACGACCGGGTCGCCGAGTCCGGCACCCCGGACGCGGCCGCCCGGACCCTGCTGGAGGAACGCTCGCCGTCCGCGGTCGGCGGCCGCATCAAGGTGCCCACCCTCCTGGTGCAGGGCCAGACCGACTCCCTGTTCACCCTCGCCCAGTCCGACGCGGCCGCGCGGGCGATCCGCGCGAACGGCGCCCGGGTCGACGTCGACTGGATCCCGGGCGGACACGACGGCGGCGACATGGAGAGCGGCCGGGTCCAGCGCCGGGTGACGGCCTGGTTCGACCGCTACCTCAAGGGCGACACCTCCACGGACACCGGCCCCGCCTTCCGGATCACCCGCACGGGCGGCGTCGACTCCACCGACGGCGCCGCCCGGCTGCGCGGCGCGAGCGCCGGCACCTACCCCGGCCTGCGCGACCACCGGCGCACCGTCGCCCTCACCGGCGGCACGCGAGCCGTCGCCAACCCGGCCGGCGCCAGCCCGCCCGCCGTGTCCGCCCTGCCCGGCCTCGGCGGCTCCGGCGGGCTCGCCCAGCTCTCCGCGCTCGGCGTCGGCGTCTCCGTGGACTTCCCCGGCCAGTACGCGAAGTTCGACTCCGCACCGCTCACCCGCGACCTGCGGATCACCGGCACCCCCACCGTGAGGGCCCACGTCACCTCCACCCGCGAGGACGCCGTCCTGTTCGGCAAGGTCTACGACGTCGGCCCCGACGGCACCCGGCAGGTACTGCCCTCCCAGCTCGTCGCACCCCTCAGGATCACCGGGGCCCGGCACGGCAAGGACGTGACGATCACCCTCCCGGCGATCGACCACGAGGTGCAGAAGGGCCACCGCCTCCGCCTGGTCCTCGCCTCCACCGACCTCGGCTACGCCTCACCAGCCGCCCCGGCGACCTACACCGTCTCGGTCACGGGCGGACTGAGCGTGCCGACGGCCCCCGCCGTGACCACCGCCGCGGCCCCCCTGCCCGCCTGGGTGTGGTGGCTGCCCCTGGCCGGAGCCGCGGCCGCGCTCGCCCTGCTGCTCACCGGCCGCCGCCGGACCGCCGCGCCCGCCCCCGCACCCGAGCTCGCCGACGTCCCGCTGCGGATAGCGGGCCTGAGCAAGCGGTACGCCCGCTCCGCCGACCGGTACGCGGTGCGCGAGCTGTCCTTCCAGGTGGAGAAGGGCCAGGTGCTCGGCCTGCTCGGCCCCAACGGCGCGGGCAAGACCACGACCCTGCGCATGCTCATGGGCCTGATCAAGCCGGACGAGGGCGAGATCCGCCTCTTCGGCCACGCCGTCCGGCCCGGCGCGCCCGTCCTGTCGCGGGTCGGCGCCTTCGTCGAGGGCGCGGGCTTCCTGCCCCACCTGTCCGGCCGGGAGAACCTGGAGCTGTACTGGCAGGCCACCGGCCGGCCGGCCGAGGACGCCCACCTGGCGGAGGCCCTGGAGATCGCCGGCCTCGGCGACGCCCTGGCCCGCGCGGTGCGCACCTACTCCCAGGGCATGCGCCAGCGCCTCGCCATCGCCCAGGCCATGCTCGGTCTGCCCGACCTGCTCATCCTCGACGAGCCCACCAACGGCCTCGACCCGCCCCAGATCCGCGAGATGCGCGAGGTGATGATCCGCTACGCGGCCGCCGGCCGTACGGTGATCGTCTCCAGCCATCTCCTCGCCGAGGTCGAACAGTCCTGCACCCACCTCGTGGTGATGGACCGCGGCCGACTGGTCCAGGCCGGACCGGTAGGGGAGATCATCGGCTCCGGCGACACCCTGCTGGTCGGCACCGGCACACCCGTGGAGGAACCGGTCGCGGAGAAGGTGGCCGCCCTGCCCGGCGTCGCCTCCGCCGTCCGCACCGAGGACGGGCTGCTGGTCCGCCTCGAAGCCGGCGGCACGGCCGAGCGGCTGGTCGTGGAACTGGTGCGCCTGGAGGTGCCCGTCGCCTCCGTCGGCCCGCACCGGCGCCTGGAAGACGCCTTCCTCACCCTGATCGGAGGTACCCCGTGAGCACGCTCACCGAGCCCGTCGAGGTCGCCTCCGGCTACCGCGCGGGCCGCACCCTGCCGCTGCGGGTCGAGCTGATCCGCCAGCTCAAGCGGCGCCGCACGCTGGTCATGGGCGGGATCCTCGCCGTCCTGCCGTTCGTCCTGCTCATCGCCTTCGCGATCGGCGGCGACCCCTCGGGCCGCAACGGCCAGGTCACGCTGATGGACACGGCCACCGCGTCGGGCGCCAACTTCGCCGCCGTGAACCTGTTCGTCTCCGCCGGGTTCCTGCTGGTCATCCCGGTCGCCCTGTTCTGCGGGGACACCGTCGCCGCGGAGGCCGGCTGGTCCTCCCTGCGCTATCTGCTCGCCGCGCCCGTGCCCCGGGCCCGCCTGCTGTGGTCCAAGCTCGTCGTGGGGCTCGGCATGAGCCTGGCCGCGATGGTGCTGCTGCCCCTCGTGGCCCTCGTGGTCGGTACGGCCGCCTACGGCTGGGGCCCGCTGCAGATCCCCACCGGCGGAGCGCTGGCCACCGGCACGGCGGCACAGCGCCTGGCCGTCGTGGTGGCGTACATCTTCGTGTCCCAACTGGTCACCGCGGCACTGGCGTTCTGGCTGTCGACCCGGACGGACGCCCCGCTCGGCGCGGTCGGCGGCGCCGTCGGCCTGACCATCGTCGGCAATGTGCTCGACGCCGTCACCGCCCTCGGCCACTGGCGCGACTTCCTGCCCGCGCACTGGCAGTTCGCCTGGGCGGACGCCGTCCAGCCGCACCCCGAGTGGTCCGGCATGATCCAGGGCACCGCCGTCTCCGTCACCTACGCCCTGGTGCTGTTCGCCCTGGCCTTCCGGGGTTTCGCCCGCAAGGACATCGTCTCCTAGGTCACCGGAGGGTCACCGGCGGGTCTCGACGGGCCGTCACCGTGGCCGGTTCGAGATCCATCCGCAACACCACGGGTCGCACGTTCCGGGCCCCCGCGCCGTCACAGTCGGCAGAGGTCGCACGCGAAGACCGCACAGTCGACGTCAACGGACCGAGGGGGCACCCGAGATGGAACCGACCCGGACACGGCCGGCACGGCACACGCCGCGGGCAGAGCGCATCCGGCGCACACCGCGCGCAGGGCGGAGACGCGGCGCGCTGCTCGCGCTCACTGCGGCGGCCGGCCTGCTGCTGACGGCCTGCTCGGTGGGAGGCTCCGCGGACGGCTCCGCCGCCGACAAGCGCGGCCTGCCCGCCCCCGCGCCCGCCCCCGGTGAGCGGGGCTCCCGGTCGGCGGCCCCCACGCCGGGCGACAGCCACCTGTCCACCTTCGCCCTCGACGTCGACACCGCCTCCTACACCTACGCCCGCCGCACGCTCGCCGACGGCCGGGTGCCCGACCCGTCGACCGTCCGCCCCGAGGAGTTCGTCAACAGCTTCCGCCAGGACTACCGCAGGCCCGACGGCAACGGTTTCTCCGTCACCGTCGACGGCGCCCGCACCACCCGGCCGGGCTGGTCCCTGGTCCGTGTCGGCCTCGCCACCCGAAGCGCCGATCCGGACGGGCACCGCCCGCCCGCCGCGCTCACCTTCGTCATCGACGTCTCCGGCTCCATGAACGAACCGGGCCGGCTCGACCTCGCCAAGCGGTCCCTGGACACCATGACCGACCGGCTGCGCGACGACGACTCGGTGGCCGTCGTCACCTTCAGCGAACGCGCCCACACCGTCCTGCCGATGACCCGCCTCGGCGGCCACCGCGGCGAGGTCCACGACGCCGTCGACGGACTGCGGGCCCTGTCCTCGACCAACCTCGGCGCGGGCGTCGAGACCGGCTACGACACGGCCGTCGAGGGCCTGCGCGAGGGGGCGACCAACCGGGTCGTGCTGGTCTCCGACGCCCTCGCCAACACGGGGGAGACCAGCCCCGACGCCATCCTGCGGCGCATCGACTCCGCCCGTCGCGAGCACGGCATCACCCTCTTCGGCGTGGGCGTCGGCAGCGACTACGGCGACGCTCTCATGGAGCGCCTCGCCGACAAGGGCGACGGCCACACCGCCTACGTCTCCGACACCGACGAGGCACGCCAGGTGTTCTGCGTCCAGCTCCCGCAGAACATCGGGCTGACCGCCCGCGACGCCAAGGCCCAGGTCGCCTTCGACCCCGAGACCGTCGCCGAGTTCCGCCTCGTCGGCTACGACGACCGCGCGGTCGCCGACGACGACTTCCGCGACGACCGCGTGGACGGCGGCGAGGTCGGCCCCGGCCACACCGTGACCGCCCTGTACGCGGTGCGCACCAGGCCGGACGCCGACGGCCACCTCGCCACCGCCACCGTCCGCTGGCTCGACCCCGCGACCCGGGCCCCGCACGAGCGCTCCGGAGCCCTGGAGACCGGTGACCTGCGGGACTCGGTGTGGGCGGCGAGCCCACGCTTCCAGGTCACGGCGGTCGCCGCCTACTTCGCCGACGTCCTGCGCGCCGCCGGCACCGACCACGGCCCCGCCCTCCCAGGCGCGCCGAGCCTGGCCCGGCTCGCGGGCCGGGCGGCCGCGCTGGCCGCAACCACCGAGGACGAGGACGTACAGGCACTCGCCGACGCGATCCGGCAGGCGGACGACGCCGACCGGGGCGGCCGGACGGACACCGGGGACACCGGGCAATGAGCGCCCGCACGCACCGTCGACCGGGCGGTGACGGCGGCGCGCGCCGAACGGATCGAGACGCTGTACCGCTGAGGGCAAGCAGAGCGGCGGGGGGGGGGGGGGGGGGGGGGGGGGGGGGGGGGGGGGGGGGGGGGGGNCCCCCCCCCCCCCCCCCCCCCCCCCCCGGCCCCCCCCCCCCCCCCCCCCCCCCCCCCCCCCCGCTCGCGGAGCGCTCGCTCAGCCGTTGCCGGACAGCGCCGAGATGTCGTCCAGGATGTGCGAGAGCGGCTCGTCGCCCTTCGCCTGCGTCGAGTTCTCCGTGCACTGCTGGGTCTGCGGGGCGGACAGGACCGGGATGTCCTGGACGCCGACGTTGACCAGGGCCAGGATCGACTGCGCGTCGACCTTCGCCGGCAGGCCGACACACGGCTTGTTGAGCGAGCCCTGCACCAGGGAGAGCTGCGGGCTCTGGTTGCCGGCCGTGGCCGAGTTGCCGAAGGACTGCTGGGCCTCGTTGCCGCTCAGCGAGGTGGTGCCGTGGTCGTCACCGATGGCCAGGGCCTGAGGGGCGGCGAAGCCCGCCAGACCGGCGACGGAGGCGGCGACAGCCGCGGTGGCCCACAGCTTCTTCATGTTCGTTCCCTTTCGAGAGGCGGACTCCGGGGAGGAGTTGCGTGATCATCAACGCCGGGGATCGTGTCGCGGTTGCGGCCTTTGCCCCGTTTGGAGTAGCTCAGTACGATCAGTGGACCAGCGCCTCGTACGACACGGTGTGCCGTGCCGTGAGGCGGTCCCGAACGGGCCGACGGGCCGCCGGAAGAACGCGGCGGCCCGTCGGCACGGGCCCGTGAGGGGGCCCGGGGGTCTGCGGATCAGCCGTTGCCGGACAGCGCGGAGATGTCGTCCAGGATGTGCGAGAGCGGCTCGTCGCCCTTGGCCTGGGTCGAGTTCTCCGTGCACTGCTGGGTCTGCGGGGCGGACAGGATCGGGATGTCCTGGACGCCGACGTTGACCAGGGCCAGGATCGACTGGGCGTCGACCTTCGCCGGCAGGCCGATGCAGGGCTTGTTGAACGAGCCCTGGATGAGGGCGAGCTGCGGGCTCATGTTGCCGTAGGTGGCCGAGTTGCCGTACGACTGCACCGCGTCGTTGCCGCTCAGCGAGGTGGTGCCGTGGTCGTCACCGATGGCCAGGGCCGGCGACGCGGCGGTCGCGGAGAAGCCGACGACGGAAGCGGCGACCGCGGCAGAGGCCAGAACCTTCTTGATCACTTGCTGATTCCCTTCTGGAGAAACCCCGTCCACCGGAGCGACCTGCATCAACTGCCCACCGCCGCCCGGGGTTGCTCTCGTTCACTCCGATGGCCCACACGGTGCCGGGGGAAGGGTTTCCGGAGTCGAGAGGGGAATTCCCCGAATTCCGCCACCCGGAACGATCCGATCGGGTGACAGCCCGCAACCATTTTGGACCGGCCCGGTTGATGCGGGGCAGGAACATGCGTCTTGGCGAGGAGCCAAGGAAAGGAAAGCGAAATGCTGAAGAAGGCAATGGCCGCGGCCGCGGTCGCCGCGTCCTTCGTCGGTGTGTCCGCGGCGGCAGCCCCCCAGGCGCTTGCCATCGGCGACGACACCGGCACCACCTCGCTGAGCGGCAACGCGGCGCAGGACTCGTTCGGCAACTCGGTGACCCGGGGCAACATGAGCCCGCAGGCCACCCTGGTGCAGAGCTCGGTCAACAAGCTGTGCGTCGGCCTGCCGGTCAAGGCGGACGCCCAGTCCCTGGTGGCCGTCCTCGCCAACGTCGGCGTCCAGGACATCCCGGTCCTGTCCGCACCGCAGACCCAGCAGTGCGCCGACAACTCGACCCAGGCCAAGGACGACGAGCCGCTGTCGCACGTGGCGGACGACATCGCGGTCTTGGCCGGCAACGGCTGAGGCGACCGCCTCCGCCTGCCGACGGAACACCGCCCGGGTGGCGTGCCGGTGCATCCACCGCCGCCCGGGCGGTCTTTTGCTGCCCCGTTTCGAAGAAGCGTTTCTCTGCCTCTGCGCCAACCTGTCAAATCCATGGGGGCGTTCGAGTGAATTCCATGAGGACGCGCGTTCCGTAGTTTCTTCGGCTGTCTATCCCTCGTTTTACAGCCTGCCGGTCATGGTGCGAGCCGCCCAAGTTGTGCTCGCTCGGTTTCGGCCGTCACAGGGCATGACCGCTAAGAAGGGAAAGTTCATGAAGAAGAGCGCTGCTGTCGTCGCCGGCGCGATCCTGGCGCTGGGCGGGGCCGCCCCCGCCTTCGCCGACTCCGGTGCGACCGGTGGGGCCGCCAACTCCCCGGGCGTCCTCTCGGGCAACGTCATCCAGGTCCCGATCCACATCCCGGTCAACGCCTGCGGCGACACCGTCGACGTCATCGGACTGCTGAACCCGTCGTTCGGCAACGCCTGCGTCAACCACTGAGCGACAGCGCAACGCGCCAGCCCTCCGGCTGTGTTCTGGCCGGCCTCGGACCGTCGATCCTTCGGCTCTTCCGTCCGAGGCCGGCTTTCCCACTTCTTCGAGCAGGAAGACAACGAGATTGCGACAGACCCTCAGCAAGGGCATGGTCGTGGCCGCCGCCGCGACGGGCATGCTGTCCTTGTACGGAAGCCAGGCGCTCGCCGACACGGGTGCTCAGGGTGCCGCCCAGCACTCGGCCGGCGTGCTGTCCGGCAACACCGTCCAGGTCCCGGTGAACGTCCCGGTCAACGTCTGCGGCAACTCCGTGGACGCGGCCGCCGCGCTGAACCCCGCGTTCGGCAACTCCTGTGCGAACGAATCCGCTCCGACGAACGACGGCGGCGTCCGGCACGGCAGTCCGCAGGGCGGCTCGGACACCTCCGAGCACAGCCCGGGCAGCCACACCGTCCTTCCCGGCGGCCACCCCGACGTCCCCGGTTTGCCCGGTGAGCGGGGCGGCCTCCCCGGAGGCCCCGCGGGCGACCACACGTTGCCGTCCACACAGGGCGGGACCGACCACACGAAGCCGTCCCCGCGCCACGGCGGCGACCACACCCAGGCGCCCTCGTACGGCGGCGGAAGCCACACGGCGTCCCCCGGGTACGGCGGTGACGACCACACCACGCCGCCTCCGTACGGTGGTTACGGCAAGCCGACCCCGCCTTCGTACGGCGACGACCACACCACGCCGCCTCCGTACGGTGGTCACGACCACCCGACGCCGCCCCCGTACGGCGGCGAGGACTGGACTCCGCCGCACCACGGAAGCCACCACCCGGGACAGCCGCCGAGCCTCGCGCACACCGGTGCCGACTCCGGGACCCTCTTCGCGGCCTCGGCCGCCAGCGCCGCGCTGATCGCCGGCGGAACCATCCTGTACCGCCGGGGCCGGGCAGCCTCGCGCCGGTGACGTGCCGGGTGCCGGACCCCAGTGCCCGGCACCCCGCGTCCCGCACGGGCGCCGTCCGCAGTGGCGCCGTACCGCATCCTTCAGCGCCGTGCCGCCTCGGGCACCTCGCCACGCCGTCCGGCCGGGTACCGCCAGCCCGCCGTCCTCGGTGACCGCCTCGAAGCCCGGCGCCAGGAACACCCGGCACCTCGTTCGAGCGGTTCGTCCGTGCGGGGGCCGGAGCCACCTGATCGCCGTAGCCGTGGTGGCGGACACCGTGCCGATATGACTGGGTGTCAATAACACGACCGGCTGACCAGGCACGGTCGAGTGGCGGAAGGAGCGGGCATGGCTCCGCGAGTGCGACGGGCCCGCGCCCGGCGGCTGACCGTGGTGCTGGCCGTGGTCGTCGCCGCGGCCGCCCTGGTGACCGGCCCCGGGCCCGCGACCGAGTCGCCGCGACCGGCCGGCCCCTCCGCCGGGGAGGCCCAGGCACCCCCGCCGTTCGGCGCGTTCCTCGGCTCAGGTCCGAGCGGGTTGGCCCGGATGTCCGGGCTCGGCGACTGGCTCGGCGGGACCGAACTCACCGTCGCGCACACCTACCTGCCCGGCGGCACATGGAGCGACATCGAGGGTCCCCCCGGCTTCCTCGACCCCTGGGCGCGGTGGCGGCGCGAGAAGACGGACCGGACACTCGTCCTCAACGTGCCCATGCAGGAACGCAACGAGGAGAACCTGTCCGACGACGAGGTGCGCTCGCTGCTGCGGCAGGGCGCGGCCGGGCAGTTCGACCGGCACTTCCGCGCCCTCGCCGAGCGACTGGTCGACCTGCGCGTGCCGGACACGGTCGTCGTGCTCGGCTGGGAGATGAACGGCATCACCTACACCCACCGCTGCGGACCGGACCCGGACTCCTGGAAGGCGTACTGGAACCGGATCGTCACGACCATGCGGGCGGTGCCGGGCCAGCGGTTCCGGTTCGACTTCGCCCCCAGTCGCGGCCGGGACGCCGTCCCCTGGACCGAGTGCTACCCCGGGGACGACACGGTCGACATCATCGGCATGGACTCCTACGACCAGCCGGCCGGCATGTCGTTCGACGAGCAGGTGACGGAGCCCTACGGCCTCCAGCGGCACGTGGAGTTCGCCGAGGCCCACGGCAAGCCGATCTCCTACCCCGAGTGGGGACTCTTCCGCAACGGCGACGACGCCGCGTACATGAGCCGGATGCTCGCCTGGATCGCCGAGCACCGGCCGCTGTACAACACGCTGACCGACTACTGCCCGCACGGCGTGTGGCAGTGTGCGCGGAACCCCCTGGCGTCCGCGGTCTACCGGTCCACGCTGTACGGCCGCACCCGCGGCCGGACCCCGGACCCCGAGCCGACCACCGCACCGGCACCCACGCCCACCCCCGTGCCCTCGCCCGCGCAGCGGCCCCCGGACGCCTGCTCGTCGGTGGACCTCGGCGACTGGGTCGCGTACTGGCTCGGCGGTCACGTCTGCCTCCCCGTCGACCGGTGGTCGCGTGCCCTGCGCTCCTGACGCCCCGGCCCCCACCGGCGCAACACCTCTGCGCCCCGCCGCCGGACGGCCGCCCCGCCGAGCAGGGCCGCGAGCAGCGGGGCGGTGCGCCGCCTGGCCAGCACCAGCCGCCGGCTGACGACCGGTTCGGGACGCCAGTGGTGCTTGTACGGCTCGTCGCCGCGCAGCAGGCTCAGGACGCCCCGGCCGCCCGCCGCACCGCGCACGGCCGCCGACGCCTGCCCGCTGCACGCGTCCAGCAGCATCACGGCCACGTCCACCTTCCGTTCCCGCAGCCGCGGATCGGCGCCGTACAGGTAGCCGCCCGCAAGACCCGGGGACAGCAGCGTCAGGTCGACCGCCACCACGTCACCGCCGAGCCGGAACTCGGTCACGACCGCGTCCCCGGCGCTGACCATCGGACCCACCGCGCGGACCAGATGCTCCCGGAACCGCGGCCGCAGATGCTCGGCCGTCACGCCCCGCCCCCGCCACTGCGAGCGGTGCAGCTCCAGCAGCCGGTGCAGGGCCGCCGCCACCTCACCGGGTCCGGCCACCCGCCGCTCCACGCCCAGCGCGGTCAGCCTGCGCAGCTTGGCCCGCACCCGCTGGGCCTTGCCCGACGGCAGCCGGGCGACCAGCTCGTCCATGGGCACGGCGGGCAGCTCGAGGCACAGCGAGTCGTCGAGCGCGCGCCGGGGACCGCGCCACAGGGCGTGCACCCGCTCCGCCGCGCCGCCCGGCCGCACCTCGCGGAAGTCGATCAGCGCCGTGCGCGCGGCCCGCCACAGGGCCTCGGTCAGGGCGCGGGCCGCGCTCCCGTCGTCGCCGTCGTCCAGCAGCACGTCCCCGTAGTCGGAGACCGGCCCGCCGAGCGGCACCAGGGCGGGCAACGGGCGGCGGACCAGCATCAGCGGTGCCGCGGCGACCAGTTCGCCGCCCCGGCCGCGCCGCACCAGCAGCAGCCTGAGCCGTCCCGGCCTGCCGTACGACCGCCACCACGAGTGCAGCCAGGCATGGCTCAGGAACGGGGTCGCGGTGCCGCACCGCCGGTACAGCCGCGCCCAGGCCGGGCCGAGTGCGGCGAAGGCGTCCTCGTCGGTGACCAGTTCGGTGACGAGTTCGGTGTCGAGGCCGGTGCCGGGTGCCCTGGCGTACTTCGGCCGCGTCGGGTACGTCGCCGTCACAGCTGGCCGTGCGCGTCGGCGGCGAGGGCGGGCGCGGGCACGGTGGCCGCCCGCAGCCGCTCCGGCGCCCGGCGCCTGGGCCGCACCAGCAGCGCCAGACCGCCGAGCAGCCCGCCCGCGCTCGCGCCCACCAGGCCGGTGAGGCCGGCGGACGCCGAGGACGGCGCGGTCGGCGGCAACGCCCGTGAGAACTCCAGGAGTTCGACATGGGTCCGGCTGCTGGTGGCGTTGGCGTGCCGGGTCAGGGAGCGGGCGACCGCGTCGGCCATGCCGGCGGCCTCGGCCGGGCGGCCCGAGGTCGCGGACACCGCCACCATCGGGGCGTCCGGCGAGGTCGCGGTGCGCACGTCGGCGCGCAGGGTGTCCACCGGCACCCCGGCCTGCCGCTGCGCGTCGCCGAGCACCGCGAGCTGGGTCGCGACCCGGCCGTAGGCCTGGGCGAAGCCGAGCGCGGAGGCGGTGTCGGACCCTTCGGTGGGTACCGCGACCACATAGCTGGTGGCCGTGTACACCGGCGGCTTCAGCTCCCCGTACGCGCCGCCCAGCAGCCCGCCCGCGAGCACGCCGGCCGCCACCAGCGACCAGGGCGGCAGCCCGCGGGCGCGGGTGAGGCGGGCCGGGCGGTGGTGCCTGAGGGGATTCTCGGTCATGGCTGGCTGACTCCCTGGGAGGATCGGGGCTCGGGGACCGTACGGGCGAGCGCCGCCGCGTAGACGTCCATGAGCCGGGTGGCGCTGCGGGCGATGCAGTAGTGGCGGGCGGCCTCGGGGACGGTGCGCGGGCCGGGGCCGGCGGCGTACACCTCGGCGAGCGCCCGGGTGTAGGCGTCGGTGCCGCCCTCGACGCGCAGGGCGCCCGGGGCGGCCTCGGGCGGCAGGTCCTCGACGGCCGGGCAGGAGGCGTAGCGCACCGGCAGCCCGGCCGCGAGCGCCTCGACGACGGCCAGCCCGAACGCCTCCTCGGTGGAGGGCGAGGCGAGCACGTCCATCGCCGAGGCCAGCGCCGGCAGGTCGGGGCCCGCTGCGGGGTCGCACCCGTAGGGCCGCTCACCGGCGAAGACCACCCGGTCGGCGACGCCGGCCAGCCGGGCGGCCCGGCGCAGGGCGCCCTCCTCGCCGCCCCCGCCGACCAGCAGCAGCCGGCAGTCGCCGGGGAGCCGGGCCAGGGCCCGGATCAGCACGTCGAAGCGTTTGCCGGGGGCGAGCCGGCCGACGCCGCCGATGACGAACGCGTCGTCCGGCAGCCCGAGCCGGGCCCGGGTGCGCAGCCGCCGCCCGGCATCGAAGCGGAACCGCTCCAGGTCGATGCCGTTGGGCACGACCGCGATACGCGGCTCGGGCACGCCCCAGCGCGTCAGCCGCTCGGCGACCGTCGGGGACACGGCGACCGTGGACCGGCCCAGCCGTTCACCGGCCAGGTACAGGGCGCGCACTCCGGCCGTGAGCGGGCGGCCCTCCATCTGCGAGTCGCCGAGGGAGTGTTCGGTGGCGACGACCGCGCGCACCCCGGCGAGCCGGGCGGCGATCCTGCCGTACAGGCACGCCCGGTAGAGGTGGGTGTGCACCAGGTCGTAGCGGCCGCGCCGGATCAGCCGGGCCAGGCGGGGCACCGCGGCCAGGTCGCGGTTGCCGCTCATGCCCAGGTGGACCACCCGGACGCCGTCGGCGGCCAGACCCTCGGCGACCGGCCCGGGGTTGGTCAGCGTCACCACGTCGCAGTCCACCGGCAGGTGCCGCAGCAGCAGCCGCAGTTGCTGCTCGGCGCCCCCGGTCCCGAGCCCGGTGATGACGTGCAGCGCCCTCATCGGGGCTCCGCCACGGGGCGGCGGCGCAGCCGGTGCAGCCGGTACTTCAGGAACAGGCGCAGGGCGGCGTCGTTCTGCCCGATGTGCACGCGGGGCAGAGCGTGCGGGCCGGTCAGCGGCCCGGGGTCGATGGCGCAGGCGTAGTCGTACCCGGCCGCCCGCACCGCGTCGACGGCCCGCCGGTCGACGGTGCCGTACGGGTAGCAGAACCCGCCGACCGGGGTCCCGGTCAGCTCCCGCAGCGTGGTACGGCTCGCCGCGGTCTCGGCGTCGAGCGCGGTGTCGTCGGCGCGGGTGAGGTCGACGTGGGTGAGGCCGTGCGAGCCGATCTCCACGCCCGCCCGGGCGGCGTCCCGGACGGCGTCGGCGGTGAGCAGCGGCTTGCGCGGGCCCAGCGGGTCCCACGCGTTGTCGCCGCCGAACCGGCCGGGCAGCACGAACAGGGTGGCCGTGCACTCCCAGCGGGTGAGCACCGGCAGCGCGCCGGTGAGGAAGTCGGCGTACCCGTCGTCGAAGGTGAGCGCCACCAGGTCGCGGCCCTCGCCCCGGGCGCGGGCCGCGAGCAGTTCGGCCACCGACACACCGCGCAGGCCACGGGCGCGCAGCCAGCGCAGCTGCCGCTCCAGCCGGTCCGGGGTGACGGTGACCCGGTACGGGTCGTCGGAACAGTCGCCGACCGAGTGGTACATGGCGATCCACGGGACGGTACCCGGCCCGGCGGCCCGGGTACGGCGGGGCGACTCAACGGCGGACGGCATGGACGAGCCTCCGTACGAGGGTGCGGACGTGAGAGAGGACGAGGGTGCGGACGTGGCGGAGGACGGGAAGGACGCGGGCGAGCGGGACGGAAGGCGGCCCGGACGCCCCGCCCCGGGCGCCCAGGGCACGGCCGAGCAGGACGAACACGGCGGTCACGGTGGCGCCGCCGACGATCGGACCGGCGTAGGGGCCGCCGGTCCGGCCGGTCACAAGGGCACCGGCCGGCGCGGCCACCACGGCCGCCACGAACGGCCGGCCCATGCCGGTCAGCACCTGCCGGGCGCGCACCGGCACACCACGCGGGCCGCCCGGGAGGACGGAGCGCCGCCGCGGACCGCTCGCCGTGCCCGCCAGCAGCAGGGCCGCGGTGACGGTGATCCCGGCGGCGTTGGCCGCGGCGATCCCGGTGACCCCCCAGGAGTCGACCGTCCCGGCGCCCGCCCACGACGTGACGGCGAGTCCGGCGGCCATGGCGGCCACCGGGTACCAGGTGGCGCGGCCCGCCGAGAAGTAGGAGCGGACCAGCACGCCCGTCAGGGTCTGGCCGAGCAGCCCGAGCGCGTACACCCGCATCACGCCCGCGGTCGCCGCCGTGTCGCGGGCCGTGAACGCGCCCCGCTGGAACAGCAGTTGGATGAGCTGCGGGGCACAGGCGACGACGGCCGCCGTACCGAGCAGCACCAGCCAGGAGGCCACCACGAGGTCGCGCTCCACCCGGTCCCGGGCCTGCTCGGTGTCGCCGTCGGCGAGCGCCCGCGCCACCACCGGGAAGGTCACCGTGCACAGCATCGTCGACAGCGTCATCGGGATCTGCGCGACCTTCTGTGCGTAGTTGAGGTGCGAGATGGCGCCCGCGGGCAGCCCCGAGGCCAGGTACCGCTCGACGAGCACCTGCGACTGCCGGACCAGCGCGAACAGCAGCACGGTCGCCATCAGCGCGGCGTCCACCGGCCGTGCCCCGGCCACGGACCCGGCATCGGCCCCGGAACCCGTCACGGAACCGGTCACCGGGTCGGTGCCCGCACGGATGGCCGCACCGGTCTCCGTGCCGGTCCCCGCACCGGCCGTGGACGGCTGACGTCTACGCAACCGCCCCACCAGCGAGGGCAGTTGCACGGCCACCATCAGGCAGCCCCCCACCGCCACCCCGAACGCGGCCGACCGCACGCCCCAGCGGCCGCCGAGGGCGAACATCGTGGCGACGATGCCGGTGTTGTAGGCGACGTAGATCGCGGCCGGGGCCAGGAAGCTGCGGTGGGCGCGCAGGGCGGCGCTGCAGTAGCCGGCGAGTCCGAAGCTGAGCACACAACTCGCCGTGAGCCGGGTGCAGTCCACGGCGAGTGCCGGGTCGGGCAGGCCCGGCGCGAGGACCGCGACCAGCCACGGGGCGGCCACGGCGAGCAGTACGCCCACCGCGGCGAAGGTCGGCGCCAGCCGGGGCAGGGTGCCCGCGACCAGGGACCGGACGGGGTCCCCGGGCGCCCCCCGCGCCCGCCGGGCCAGCGCCACGCTGAACGCCGGGACCAGGGCGTACGCCAGTCCGTCCTCGATGAGCAGGGTGGCCGCGAACTCCGGCAGGGTCCAGGCCACCAGGAAGGCGTCGGTGTCCCGGCCGGCCCCGAACAGCCGCGCCAGCGACTGGTCGCGCACCAGCCCGAGCAGCGCGCCCGCGACCGAGAGGGCGGCGGTGAGCAGGGCGGCCCTGGCCAGGAAGCCAAGGCCGGGCGGCGCGTGCCCGGGTCCGGACGGCCGCGCCGGAACGGTGCGGGGCCCGGCGCACGCACCGGCGCGCACACCGGCCCGGGGGGACGGCAGCCCGGCCGGGCCGTCGGCGCCGTCCGGTCCGGGCACCGCACCGCTCCCACCGGTCTCGCGGCGGGCTTCGGGGGAGGGCGTCACCGTCATCGGACCGCGGCCTTCCCGGCGGCCCGTCCACGCGCGGCGGCCCGCGCGGCACACCCGGCGGTGCTGTCCGGGCCCGCCCCGGGGACGTCCGGGCCCGCGTTCGGCGTGTCCTCGAGGATGACCTCGTCCGCGCCCACCAGCGCCCACCAGGCCACGAGCCCCAGACACACCGCGGTCAGCACGGTCGAGGTGCCGCCGATGTCGGCGTAGGCGAAGTCGACCAGTTGCCAGACCAGCAGCCCGCAGGCGATCAGCGCACACTCCTGGCCCCGGCCCGCGCGGCGCGCCCGGCCCAGGCCGCGCAGCACACACACCAGCAGCGCCAGCCAGCCGCCCACCAGGCCCACCAGACCGACCAGGCCCTGCTCGCCGAGCACCAGCAGGTACATGTTGTGCGGGGACAGCAGCGGCTGCTTGCGGTAGGCGGCGCCCGCGCCCTCCGTGTCGCTGCCCGAGGACAGGGCGAGCGAGGCGTGCCCGTCGCGATATTCGGGGAAGCCCTTCAGCCCCACACCGGTCAGCGGCCGCTGCCGCCACATGTCGGTGGCCGCCGCCCACATCGTGTACCGGTCGGTGACCGACTGGTCGGGCGCGTCGGCGACCCGCGTGATGCTGTCGATCCGTTCCTGGAGCATCGCCGACCCCAGCCCGAGACCGCCCACCAGCACCACACCCGCGGCCACGGCGGCCACCCCGACCCGCAGGGCCCGGCGCGGCCCGGCCGCCACGAGCTGGACGGTGAGGGTCAGGGCGGTGGCGATCCAGGCGCCCCGGCTGAAGGACAGGGCGAGCGGGACGAGCAGGACGAGCGCGCAGGCGGCCGCGACCGCCCGCTCGCGCACCGGGGCCCGGCCGAGCGCCAGACCGGCCGCGCACACCAGGCCGAACGACACCACGGTCGCCATGCCCATCACGTCCGACGCCCCGAACGTGCCCACCGCGCGGACGTCCTCGCCCTGGTAGGACGCGCCGGTCCCGGTGACGTACTGCTGGACGCCCAGCGCGCCCTGCCACAGCGCGAGCCCCACCAGCGACCAGGCCAGCAGACGGAAGTCGGACCGGTGGCGGACCAGCAGCAGGACGGCGGCCGGGACCAGGACGAAGACCTGCAGGTAGCGGCCGAGGCCGGCGATCCCCGCGCCCGGGGAGACCGCGTCCATCGCGGCGAGTGCGAGCCCGGCGACCGGCAGGCCGAGGACCACCGCCGCCGCACGGGACAGCGGGCGCCGCCGTTCGCGCAGCAGCCGTATCGCACAGTGGCCGACGACCAGCGCGGACACCGCGTCGGCCGGTCCCGCGCCGCCCTCGCCCCCCGGGGTGAGGGGCAGCGCGAGCAGGGCCACCACGGCCACCACGGACAGCGCCGGGGCCGGCCTGGGGCGGCGCGGGGTCAGGGCGAGGCTCATCGGTCAGCTCCCCGTGGAACGCACGAGCGCGGCCGCGGTGCGCAGCAGGATGCAGACGTCCTGCCACAGCGACCACGTGTCGATGTAGGCGTTGTCGAAGCGGGCCCGGTCCTCGATGGAGGTGTCGCCGCGCAGGCCGTTGATCTGGGCGAGCCCGGTGATGCCGGTCCGGACGCGGTGGCGGGCCGCGTAGCCGGGGTGGGTCCGGCTGAACTGCGAGACGAAGTAGGGGCGTTCGGGACGAGGGCCGACCAGGCTCATGTCGCCCCGGAAGACGTTCCACAGCTGGAGGAGCTCGTCCAGCGAGGTCTGCCGCAGGAAGCGGCAGAAGGGGCTCATCCCGTCGTCGCCCGCCACGCTCCAGCGGGTCGCCGCCTCCCGCTCGTCCACCGGGCGGTGGGTGCGCAGCTTCAGCAGCGTGAAGGGCCGGCCTCCGGCGCCGATGCGCTCCTGCCGGAACACCACGCCGGGCCCCTCGGTGAGCCGCAGCACGGCCGCGCACACCAGCAGCAGCGGACTGACCAGCACCAGCAGGATCCCGGAGACCACCACGTCCAGCAGCCGCTTGCCGAGGCTGCCGCGGCGCCGGGCGCCCAGGTCGAGCCGGCGGACGGAGAACCCGGCGAGCTGCTCGCGCATCTCGGACACCGGGCCGTCCGCGTCCATCTCCCACACCGCGCAGCCGGATTCCGCCAGCGCCCGCAGCAGCGGGCCCCGTTCGGCGCGCACGGCGGGACCGATCGTGAGCACGACCCGCACCCCGTTCTGGATGAGTGCCCGCTCCACCTCGTCACCCGTGCCGAGCACCGGCAGCCCGCCCCGGCCGGCCGGACGTTCGGCGACGACGCCCACCGGCCGCACCCCGCAGCGCGGATGGCGCAGCAGCGCGGCGGCCACCCGTTGCGCGGTCGCGGCCGGCCCGACGACCAGGGCCGTACGCGGGCGGCGCGTCAGCGCCACGCGGCGGCGCCAGTGCACGGCGCCGCGCGCCGCGCAGGCCGCCGCCGCCTGCGCGGCCCAGCCGAGCAGCAGGGCGCGGGCGGACAGCGCGCGACCGGGGTCGTGGGCGGCCGCCAGCGCGCCGAGCGCGAGCCAGAGGACCGCGATCCGGCCGCAGACCGCCGGGAGTTCGTCGAGCACTCCCGGCACCGGCCGGGCGGTGCGCGGGCGCAGCAGCAGCGCCCCGCACACCAGGGCGGCGACCAGCGGCGGGCGGTGGGTGGCCGGGCCCGGCGCGAGCGCGCCCACCAGCGCGGCGCACAGGTCGGCGGTGAGCAGCGGCAGGGGCGAGGCGGGCCGGGCGGCCAGCCGCCGCGCCGGGAACCGGAAGCCGCCGGCCGCGCGGGCCGGCCGTACGGGGGCGGACGAGGGGCCGTGCTGCCGCGACGGTGAGCCGGGAG
>NZ_JAJSZC010000141.1:0-20064 GCF_036815105.1 Streptomyces sp. IBSBF 3136 | reverse complement strand
GGCCGGGCGGCGGTGGGGTCTGCGGGGGCTGCTGACCGTAGGGGTACTGCGGCGGCTGGGGCGGCGGAGGCATGGACACGCCAGCACGTTACTGCACCTGAGTGACGTTCAGGACGGGTCGGTGGCGGCTTCGATGGTCTCCCGCACCTCGGCCACCCGTTCCCGCTCCTCGGCGGCGAAGCGCTCCGCGTCCAGCCGCTCGGCGATCTCCTCGTCCTGGGTCATCAGCAGGTCGAGGCTGGAGTCGCCCATCTCGAACACGCCGAGGTCGACGTAGGCCTGCTGGAGCCGCTTGCCCCACAGGCCGATGTCCTTGACGCAGGGCACGATGCGGCTGAAGAGGAGCTTGCGGAAGAGCTGGAGGAACTCCGAGTTCTCGCTGATCCGCTCGGCCTCGGCGCGCGGGATGCCGAAGTTCTCCAGCACCTCGACACCGCGCAGCCGGTCGCGCATCAGGTAGCAGCCCTCGATGACGAACTCCTCGCGCTCACGCAGTTCGGCGTCGGTGAGCTGCCGGTAGTGGTCGCGCAGCGCCATGCGCCCGAAGGCGACGTGCCGGGCCTCGTCCTGCATGACGTAGGCGAGGATCTGCCGGGGCAGGGGCTTGTCGGTGGTGTCCCGGATCATGCCGAACGCGGCGAGGGCGAGCCCCTCGATCAGGACCTGCATGCCCAGGTACGGCATGTCCCAGCGGCTGTCGCGCAGGGTGTCGGCGAGCAGGGACTGCAGGTTGTCGTTGATCGGGTAGAGCATGCCGATCTTCTCGTGCAGGAAGCGGCCGTAGATCTCGGCGTGCCGGGCCTCGTCCATGGTCTGGGTCGCCGAGTAGAACTTGGCGTCCATGTCGGGCACCGACTCCACGATCCGGGCCGCGCAGATCATCGCGCCCTGTTCACCGTGCAGGAACTGGCTGAACTGCCAGGAGGCGTAGTGCTTGCGCAGTTCGCCCTTGTCCCGGTCGGTCAGCCGGTCCCAGTACGGGGTGCCGTAGAGGGACATCGCCTCCTCGGGGGTGCCGAGCGGGTCGTGCGGGTCGACCTCCAGGTCCCAGTCGATGCGCTTCTGCCCGTCCCACTGCTTGTCCTTGCCCTTCTGGTAGAGGGCGAGCAGGCGGTCGCGGCCCTCGTCGTACTCCCAGCTGAAGCGGGCCGCGCCGGACGCGGGCACCTGCCACGGGGAGCTTCCGGGACCGGCTGTGTACAGGTCGTGGCTCGGCATACCTCGCAGAGTCACACGTAGACGGTGAGTCAACAAGTCCTGCGCGGGGGATTGACGGCGTTGCTGACAGGCAGTCTCATAAGAGGCGGACGACGTACCCCCGGGTGACCAGGTGAGGGAGCCATGACGACGCTGACGGAAGCGGACGCGCTCGACGGACTGCGCGACGCGCTCGGCCTGCTCAAGGACCGCGAGCAGGTGGCCGAGAGGCTGCTCGCCTCTTCCGCCAAGCACTCCTTCGACCCCGACAAGGAGCTGGACTGGGACGCGCCCTTCGAGGAGGGCAAGTGGTTCTGGCCGCCGGAGCTGGTGTCCCTGTACGGCACCCCGATGTGGCGGCGGATGAGCGAGGAACAGCGGATCCTGCTCTCCCAGCACGAGGCCGCCGCGCTGGCCTCGCTCGGCATCTGGTTCGAGATCATCCTGATGCAGCTGCTGTGCCGGCACATCTACGACAAGGCGGCGACGAGCGCCCACGTGCGGTACGCCCTCACCGAGATCGAGGACGAGTGCCGGCACTCCAAGATGTTCGCGCGGCTGATCGAGCGCGGCGACGCGCCCTGGTACCCGGTGAGCCGGGCGCACCAGAACCTCGGACGCCTGTTCAAGACCATCTCCACGACCCCCGGTTCGTTCACGGCCACGCTGCTCGGCGAGGAGGTGCTGGACTGGATGCAGCGGCTGACCTTCCCCGACGAGCGGGTGCAGCCGCTGATCCGCGGGGTCACACGCATCCACGTGGTCGAGGAGGCCCGGCACGTGCGGTACGCCCGTGAGGAGCTGCGGCGCCAGATGCTGACGGCGCCGAAGTGGTCGCAGGAGTTCACCCGGGTCACCTCGGGCGAGTTCGCCCGGGTGTTCTCGGTCGCCTTCGTCAACCCCGACGTCTACACCAACGTCGGCCTGGACAGGCGCGAGGCGATGGCCCAGGTGAAGGCCAGCGGGCACCGGCGGGAGGTCATGCAGAGCGGGGCGAAGCGGCTGACGGACTTCCTGGACGACATCGGGGTCCTGCGGGGCGTCGGCCGGCGGCTGTGGCGCTCCTCGGGCCTCCTGGCCTGAAGGCCCGCCGTCAAGGCGCGTTCCGGCCGCGGGGCGACGGCCCGGGCGTGGGGAACGGCGTGATCGGCCACGACCGGCCGACACCGGGGACGACTACGCTGAACCCCATGACCCCCACCGTCCCGGCCTACCGCAGGCTGAGTGTCGAGGAGCGGCGGAGCCAGCTCCTCGACGCCGCGCTCTCCCTCTTCGCGCACCGCGCGCCGGAGGACGTCTCGCTGGACGACGTGGCCGAGGCGGCCGGGGTCTCGCGCCCGCTCGTGTACCGCTACTTCCCCGGCGGCAAGCAGCAGCTGTACGAGGCCGCGCTGCGGTCGGCCGCCGATGAGCTGCGCAAGTGCTTCGACGAGCCGCGCCGGGGCCCGCTGCTGCCCCGCCTGTCCCGGGCCCTGGACCGCTACCTGGCCTTCGTGGACGAGCACGACACCGGCTTCAGCGCACTGCTCCAGGGCGGCAGCGTGGTGGAGACGTCCCGGACGACCGCCATCGTGGACGGGGTGCGCCGGGCCGCCGCCGAGCACATCCTCGGCCACCTCGGCGTCCGCGACCCCGGTCCGCGGCTGCGCATGACCGTCCGCATGTGGATCACGGCCGTCGAGGCGGCCTCGCTGATCTGGCTGGACGAGGACAAGCAGCCCGAGACCGGCGAACTGCGCGACTGGCTGGTCGAGCAGTTCGTGGCGGTGCTCTCGGTGACCGCCGCCCGCGACCCGCAGACGGCGGCCCTCGTCGGCACGCTCGCCGGGGATGGCCGAGACTGAAGCCGTGAAGAGTCAGGACACCCCCTTCGAGGGCGGCCCCATGGACGGGCGCGTGCTGCCCGTCCTGCTGGGCATGACCGGCCACCCCCCGAAGACGTACCGCATCCCCGTCCCCGACGCGGCCGGCGGCCCGCCCACCGTGCTGGTCTACCGCCGCGTGCCCCGCGCGGTCAGCAAGCGGATCGGCGTGGTGCGGGGCTGGAAGTACCGGTTCGACCCCGAGGGCGGCAGCGGCGGCGGCCGGGTCAGATGGCCGTGGACCAAGGGGAACGCCACGCCGTCCGGCAAGCCGGACGGCCCGACCGGGTGAGAACGCTGCGCCGGACGGCGTACGCATGCTCCACACGGCACACCGACACGTCTGATTATCACCGTGCGGAAGCGGGCGGAGGGTCCGCCCGACCCGTACGGAGGTGATGACGTGTCAGGAATGCTGGTGCGCCTGGCCTGTACGGCCGCGGTGGCGGCCCAGGCGGTCCTCGCGCCCGTGCCCGCGGTCGCCGAACCCGCACCGCGGTCCGTCTCCGAACTGCTGACGGACCTTCAGCGGCTGTACCGGCAGGCCGAGCAGGCGACCGAGACCTACAACGCCACCGCGGAGCGGCTTCAGCGGCAGCAGGCCGAGGTGGCCCGGCTCGACGGTGAACTGGCCCGCGCCCGGCTCGCCCTGCAGGGCAGCCGCACCGACGCCGGACGCCTGGCCCGGCAGCAGTACCAGAGCAGCAGTGACTTCTCCGCCTACCTGCGGCTGCTGCTGGCCCGCGACCCGCAGCACGCGCTGGACGAGGGCCATGTCATCGGCCGGCTGGCCCGCGAGCGCGCCGAGACCATGACCCGGCTCACCGGGACCGAGCGCAAGCGGGACGAACTGGCCCGGGCGGCCCGCCGGGCGCTGGACGCCCGGCTCACCCTCGCCGGGCAGCAGAGGAAGCAGCGCGACGACGTGCGCTCACGCCTGGCCGACGTCGAACGGCTCCTCGCCACGCTCACGCCGGAGCAGCTGGCCGCGGTGGCCGGGCTGGAGCGGACCTCGGTCGCCGCCGCCCAGCGCGGGCTCACCGCCTCGGGCGCCCTCGGCGGTGACGACCGCCCGCCTTCCGGCGGGGGCGACCGGGCCGTCCGCTACGCCCTCGGCCAGGTCGGCAAGCCCTACCGATGGGGCGCCCAGGGCCCGGAGTCCTTCGACTGCTCGGGCCTGACGTCCCGGGCCTGGCAGCAGGCGGGCACCCCGATCCCCCGCACCAGCCAGGAGCAGTGGGCCCGGCTGAAGCGGGTCCCGCTGCGCGAGCTGCGCCCGGGCGACCTCGTCGTGTACTTCCCGGAGGCGACCCACGTGGCGATGTACGTGGGCAACGGCGAGGTCGTCCAGGCGCCGAGGCCCGGCGAGAAGGTGGAGGTCTCCCCGCTGGCGTCCTATCCGGTGCTCGGCGCCGTCCGTCCGGACGGCTCCGCCGCTCAGGCCCCGGCGACCGAGGCCAGGTAGGCGTCCGTGCGCTCCGGCTCGTAGAAGAAGTTCTCGAAGTCGGCCGGGTCGTCGAAGCCGTTGGCGAAGCGGTCGGCCACCGGCTGGAGCCCGCCCGCGGCGCCCAGCAGGTTCAGGACGTGCTCCGGCGGCGGCGCCAGCATGGCGTTCGTCCACTTGGTCACGTGCTGGGCGGTGGCCCAGTAGCGCTCGAAGGTGGCCCGCATCCACTCCTCGTCGAACGGCTCGTCTCCCCTTTCGAGGATGGAGCCGAGGTACGCGGCCGCGCACTTGGCTGCGGAATTCGAGCCCTGGCCGGTGATGGGGTCGTTGGCGACGACCACGTCGGCCACGCCGAGCACGAGTCCGCCGCCGGGCAGCCGGCCGACGGGGTTGCGGACGTTCGGCGCGTACCGGCCGGCCAGCGTGCCGCCGGCGTCGGTCAGTTCGACCTTGGTGGCCCGCGCGTACTCCCAGGGCGTGAACTTCTCCATGAGTTCCAGGGTCAGGGAGAGGTGCTCCGCCGGGTCCTTGACGCCGCCGAAGACGTCGAGCGGGCCGCCGGGTATGCCCTCCCAGAACAGGATGTCGGCGCGGCCGGACGTGGTGAGCGTCGGCATGACGAACAGCTCGCCGACCCCGGGGACCACGTTGCAGCGGACCGCGTCGAACTCGGGGTGCTCGGGGCGCGGGCCGAGTCCGTGGACGTAGGACACCGCCAGTGCGCGCTGCGGCTCGCTGTACGGGGAGCGCTCCGGGTCCCGGGCGAACATCGACACCAGCTCGCCCTTGCCGGCCGCGACCAGGACGAGGTCGTAGGCACGGGAGAAGTAGTCGAGGTCGCCGACCGCGGCACCGTGGATGACGAGCTGGCCGCCGCGCTGGGCGAAGGTCTCCATCCAGCCGGCCATCTTCACCCGCTGGTCGACCGACTGCGCGTACCCGCTCAGCCTGCCCACCCAGTCGATGGCCCGCTGGGTGGGCCCGGGGTCGTGCGAGCCGGGGGCCGCGACCGAGACGCCGAGCCCCTCGATCCTCGGAGCCTGGGACTCCCAGAAGTTCAGCTGAAGATCGCGCTCGTGCTGGAGCGCCGTGTCGAACATGCACTGCGTCGACATGACCCGGCCGGAACGGATCTCGTCCGCGGTCCGGTTCGACATCAGGGTGACCTCGTAGCCGTGGGACTGCAGGCCGAGGGCGAGCTGGAGACCGGACTGGCCGGCTCCGACGACGAGTATCTTCCGCATGCGGGTGAGGGCTCCTAACAGGGACTTACTCGGGGGTTTCGTCGAGCGCGTGGCCGACGAGGGCCAGGAGGGTCTCGATGGCCGAGATCCGGCGCCGCGCGTCCATGATCATGACAGGGATGTGGGCGGGGATGGTCAGCGCCTCGCGCACGTCCTCCGGCTCGAACAGCTCGCTGTCGTCGAAGTGGTTGACCGCGACGACGTACGGCAGTCCGCAGCTCTCGAAGTAGTCCAGGGCGGGGAAGCAGTCCTTCAGCCGGCGGGTGTCGGCCAGCACGACGGCCCCGATCGCGCCCCGCACCAGGTCGTCCCACATGAACCAGAACCGCTGCTGGCCCGGGGTGCCGAACAGGTACAGCACGAGGTCGTCGTCGAGCGTGAGGCGGCCGAAGTCCATGGCCACGGTGGTACTCAGCTTGCCGGGGGTGGCGGTCAGGTCGTCGGTGTCCTCGCTGGCCTCGGTCATCAGCGCCTCGGTCTGCAGCGGCGTGATCTCCGAGACGGTCGTGACCAGCGTGGTCTTGCCGACCCCGAAGCCCCCGGCCACCACTATCTTGGTGGCTATGGGGGCCCGGGTACGGTCCTGCTGCCAGGCTTTCAGGTCCTCGTCGGGCTCACGGAAGCCGGCGACGAGGGGGGCGACGCCGGTGGCGTCAGAGACGGCGGAGTCCACTCAGCACCCTTTCCAGCAGAGCGCGGTCCGGACGGCCGGTGCCGTGACCGGTTCCGGTGCCGTACACACGGATCTTTCCCTGGTCCGCGAGGTCGCTGATGAGGACGCGGACCACGCCGAGCGGCATCTTCAGCAGCGCGGCGATCTCGGCCACCGTGCGCATACGGCGGCACAGTTCGACGATGGCCCGCATCTCCGGCATCACCCGGCTGGAGAGCGGACTGTTCGTCAGTTCCTTGCGCTCCTCGGCGGCTTCCAGGGCGGCCGTGCTGCCCACGAACGTCTCCACGAGGAGGACGTGGCCGAAGCGGGTGCGGCCGCCGGTGAGCGAATAGGGGCGCACCCGGGCGGGTTTGCGGTCGCCGCCGCGCACGGGCAGTTTCCTCGCTGTGCCGCTCATCGGGCGCTCCCGGTCGACTCGGCCTCCAGGGACTTGCGCAGTTCGCTGCGGAGTTCCGGGGTCAGCACATGGCCGGCGCGGCCGACGAAGAGCGCCATGTGGTAGGCCACCACGCTCATGTCGCACTCCGCCGAGCCGTGCACCCCGAGCAGCGAGCCGTCGCTGATCGACATCACGAATAGGCTGCCCTCGTCCATCGCGACCATCGTGTGCTTGACCCCGCCGAACTCCATCAGCCGGGCGGCGCCGACGGTGAGGCTGCCGATGCCGGAGACGATGGTGGCGAGGTCGGCGGAGGAGCCACGCGGGCCCTTCGCCGGGCGGGCCCGACGGGACTGCTCGGTGTGGCCCGGGTCGGAGGACAGGAGCAGCAGGCCGTCCGAGGAGACCACGGCGACGGACTGGATGCCGGGGACCTCCTCGACCAGGTTGGTCAGCAGCCAGTGCAGGTTGCGGGCCTCACTGCTCAGTCCGAAGGTACTGGGCGCGGTCAACTGCTTGCCTCCTCGACTGTGCCCCCCGTGGCTTCTTCACTACGTTCCGCGGTCTCCGCCGCCACCTCGCGATAGCCGGCCTGTGCTCCCTGGCGGAAGCCGCCGAGCCTGCGGCGCAGTGCCTCGGCGTCCACGCCCGCGGCGCGCTGGCGGGGCGGTGCCGCCGGTGCGGTGATCCTGGGCGTGCGCTTGGGGAGGCCCTTGCTGGTGACCGGCTCCGCTTCGGCCGCGGACTCGTCGTCCTCGCCTGCGGCCGCCGTGCGCTTTCCGTCCCCGGCCGCGAGCGGTCCCCCCGGGGTGTCTCCGCCCTCGGCGGACACGGGGTCCGCGAGCTCGGGGAGGAGAAGTTCCATGGTCGTCTCGGCGGGCGTCTCCAGCGGCTGCTCCGGCCGGCCCGGCGGCTGCGCCGCGTCCGGTTCCGGCGCCCCGACGGCCCCTGCGTGCGGCTCGGCGGCCCGTGCGTGCGGCTCGGGCGTCCCGGCGGCACGGGTGTGCGGCTCCGGGGTCCCCACGGCATCGGCCCGTGGCTCCGGCTCCTCCGCCGCCCGGCTGTGCGGCTCGGGCTCCTCCGCGGGCCGGGCGTGCGGCTCGGGCTCGGCGGGCACCGGGGCGGGCTCGGCCGTCGTGCGCGCCGCCCGCTCCGCCAGCGCCACCAGTGGGTCGGTGTCCTTCGGGCGGGCGTGCAGGACGTTGGAGTTGACCTCGGCGTCGGCACCGGGCAGGGAGAAGGTCTGGGTGCTGTCCGGGCGCGTGACCGGGGGCGGCACCGCCACCGCCGGGGCCTCGGCGAGCAGGGACCGGGGCAGCACGACGACGGCCGCCACCCCGCCCTGCTTCTGCTCGCGCAGCTGGACGCGGATGCCGTGCCGGTGGGCGAGGCGGGCCACGACGTACAGGCCGAGGCCGAGGCCGGCCTCGCCCTCCTGGTCGTAGGGCGACTCGGGGTCGAAGTCGGCGAGGCGGGAGTTGAGGCGGTCGAGGCGGTCCCCCGCCATGCCGATGCCCTCGTCCTGCACGGACAGCATGACCTCGCCGGACTCCAGCAGCCAGCCGGAGATCTCGACGGGCAGGTCCGGCGGGGAGAACGAGGTGGCGTTCTCCATCAGCTCGGCGAGCAGGTGGGAGAGGTCGTCCGCGACGAAGCCCGCCAGATGGGCGTGCGGGGGCAGGGCCGCGATGCGGACGCGCTCGTAGCGCTCGATCTCGCTGACCGCGGCGCGGACCACGTCGACCAGCGGGACCGGGCCGTGGTGCTGCTGGACGTGCTCGGTGCCGGCGAGGACCAGCAGGTTCTCACTGTGGCGGCGCATGACCGTGGCGAAGTGGTCGAGCTTGAACAGGGTGGCGAGCCGGTCGGGGTCCTGCTCCCGGTCCTCCAGGCCCTCGATGACGGCCAGTTGCCGCTCGACCAGGCCGAGGGTGCGCAGGGCGAGGTTGACGAAGGTGCCGCCGATGCTGGTGCGCAGCCGCTCCAGCTGGGCGGCGGAGTCGGCGAGTTCGGCGCGCAGTTCCTCGCGGGCGTCGGCCATCCGCTGCCGCTGGCCGACCAGGTGCTTGCGGTCGGCCTCCAGCGTGGCCACGCGCTCGTACAGGGCGGCGGCGTGCGCGTGCAGGGCGTTGACCGAGCGGACGACCTGAGCGAACTCGTCGTTGCGGCCGGTGAAGGCGATCGGCTCCTGGGCCGCCGGGTCCTCGGCGCCGGCCAGCCGGGCCGAGCCGCGGCGCAGCACGGAGAGCGGCCGGGTGAGGGTGCGGGCCATGGCGGTGGCGATGCCCACGGCGACCAGCATGAGGGCGCCGAGGACGGCGACGCGGATCTCCAGCGCGGTGACGTCGTCGTCCCTGAGCCGCGCGAGGTCCTTGGTGCGGTGGTCGTAGAGCGCCGACTCGGCGCCGCGCATGAGGTCGACCCGGGCGGACAGGGCCGCGTCCAGCTTCTTGGTGCTGGTGGCCAGTTCGCCGCCGGTCAGGGAGGGCTGGTCGGTGAGGGCGGCCAGGTACTTGTCGGCGGAGTTGACCTCGGGCCCGGTGACCGTGGAGTCGTAGGAGGTCACGGACGCCTTGGGGGCCGTCTCCCGGAAGTCGGCGAGGGCCGCGTCGGAGCGCAGCCGGGCGAGCTGGGCGGCGGCGGTGAGCGCGTCGCGCTGCTTGCGGTCCGCGTCGGTCGTGGTGGTGCTCGTACTCGGCAGGCCGGTGGTGGGGTCGATGACCGTCTGCCGGGTGGACGGGACGTTGAGCGCGGCGAGCAGCAGGCCGCGGGCGGCCGCGGAGTCCTGGACGGCGGAGTCCAGTTCGGCGAGCGGGTGGACACCTGCGCCGGCCCGCGGGGGCAGCCGTTCGGCCAGTTCGTCGGCGAGCCGGTGCAGCGCGGTGATGGTGGCCGAGTACGCCTGGTGGGTGCGCAGCGCGTCGGTCTTGCCGGTGAGGGCGGACCGGCGGACGGCGGCGATGCCGTCGAGGTCGGCGCGCAGCCCGGCCGGGGTGTCGGTGTCGGCGCGCAGCTCCTCGACCTGGCGGTCGACGCGGGCGCTGCGGTCCTCGGAGGGCGCCTTGGACTTGGGGCGTCCGGCCGCGACGTAGGAGGTGACCTCGTCGCGTTCGTCGGCGAGCGAGTGGGCGAGCGCGAGCGCGTCCTCCGTGCGTCCGGCCAGCGTCACCAGGTCCTGGGAGTCGCTGAGGTCCTGGGAGGCGGCGAGCAGCGAGGGCGCCCCCGCTCCGGCGACGGCGGCGGCCACCACGGCCACGGCGACGATCAGCCGGGTGCGCACATGGGTGGGGCGGCCGGCGCCCACCGGGTCCTGCTGGGCGGCCCCATCTGGGGCCGTCTGCCTGCCTGTGCGCCGAGGCCGCTTCATCTGCACCGGTGCTCGCAATCCTGAACTCGTCTACCCATGGGCCCGGGTGGCGCCCCGTCGTCCGGGTCCTGGTGCCAAGTGGTGCGTACACCCGGTTCGTACGGTTCCCGACCCTCCCAGCGCCGGTGGGCAGTGGTCGCCCATCACCTGACCCGCCACCCGAAGGAGTGAACATCGAAGGGAAGTTGGCGGGCAAGTTCCAGCGGCCTGTGCGGGGCCGGTGCGCGGCGGGCCGGTTGGACGCGCGCGGCAGGCTTTGGCAATATTCGCCGCCACGTCTTCCCGGAGTGCTCCCATTACCCCGCATTACCCGCAAACCAGGCGGCTGACCTGGGCGGGCGCGCCAATTCGGCGGCGGTCGGCGGCATTCGCGGAGCCTGTGAAGGGCTCGTGCAGACTGGCTGGATGCGAACAGATCTCGTGTCGGAACCCGGTGACCCGAACCGCCCCAACGAGGACTTCGCCGGTGTCGGGCTACCCGCCTGCGGTCAGGGGGGTTGCGTGATCTTGCTTGACGGAGTGACGCCGCCGCGGGACGGCGCGGGCTGTCTGCACACGGTCCCCTGGTTCGTCGGACGGCTCGGCGGCACCCTGACCGAACTGACCGTTTCACGGCGAGATCTGACGCTCCCGGAGGTTCTCGCGAAGGCGATCGCCCGGACCGCGGAGGCCCACGCCGGCACCTGTGACCTTTCTCACCCGCGCACACCTCAGGCAACCGTGGCCCTGTCCCGCTGGTCGGACGCGTCCGTGGAGTATCTGGTGCTGTCGGACTCCGTGCTGCTGCTGCGGTCGCCCGGTGGCGCGGTGACCCCGGTGCTGGACGACCGGCTCGCCCGGCTGCCGCGTGCGGCGCTGGCCACCGACGCGCTGGTCGACACCCACCTGCGCAACAAGGAGGGCGGCTTCTTCACGGCGGCGGCCGATCCCTCGGTCGCGGCCCGCGCGGTCGTCGGCACCCTCCCCCGCGCCGAGGTCGGCGCCCTGGCCGCGCTGACGGACGGCGCGGCCCGCTGGACGGAGCGGTTCGCGGAGGGCGACTGGACGAAGCTGTTCGGGTTCCTCGCCGAGGAGGGTGCCCGCCGGCTCGTCGACCGGGTGCGCGAACTGGAGGCGGCCGACCGCGAGACGCGGGCGTTCCTCGGCCGCGCCAAGACGCACGACGACGCGACGGCGGTGTTCGTGGAGCTGTGAGGGCCGCGGGTGTGCGGGCCGCCGTGAGGGCCTGCCGGTCTAGCGCTCCATGACGTTGTTCAACCGGTGGATCAGCCGGGCGAGTTCCGCGACCTCGTGGCGGTCCCAGTGGGCGAGCTGGCGGACGTAGCGGGCGCGGCGGGCCTCGCGGACCTTGCCGACCCGGCCGCGGCCCTCGTCGGTCAGGGTCACCAGCCAGGCCCGCCCGTCCGCGGGGTCCGGCTCGCGGGCGATCAGGCCGAGCTCCTCCAGGGCGCGCAGCTGGCGGGACATGGTGGCCTTGCCGACGCCGATGTACGCGGCCAGCTCGGTGGCGCGCTGGCCGCCCAGCTCGTCGAGGCGGATGAGCAGGCCGTACGCGGAGGACTCCAGGTCGGGGTGGACCTCGCGGGCCATCTCGCCCTGGCTGGCCCGGGCGCGCCTGAGCAGCACCGTCAACTCGCGCTCCAGCGCCAGGAACTCCTGGTCTGCACCACTGGGCGTCGCCTGGCCGGCGGTGCCGGACGCACCGCCGTTTCCGTCCTCGTGCACGTCAGCACCCCTGCTCGGTTTCGCGGTCCTGAAAGTTTCTGTCAAACGTCGTCATTGCCGCAGCTCCGTAAGTATTTCGCAGGCGTAGACCAACGGCAGCATCCGGACCCTCTTCCCACGCCGTCATCTACGTGCGTAGCTTCTTCAGCAGGCAAGTAATGACATGACCACGCCAGTGAAGCAACGGTCACTTCGGTCACCCCACGCGCCCCCACCTCACTCCCCCCGGAGACACGTCATGCCCGTGCCCAGACCCGGATTCCTCCGGCCACGCCCGCTCGCCGTCCTCCTCACGGCCCTGCTGTCGGCGCTCGCCCTCTCCGTCTCCCTGACCACCGCCCGGGCCGCGACCGCGCCCGGCCGGGGTACCGCCTACATGGGCATGGGAGTCCTCGCCCACGACGGACGGAACGGCACCCCCACCACTGGTGACGTCACCCAGACCGAGGGCGTCGACGTCGCCGGGTACCAGGGCAACGTCGCCTGGAGCACCCTGTGGAACAGCGGCGTCCGCTGGGCCTACACCAAGGCCACGGAGGGGACGTACTACACGAACCCCTACTTCGCCCAGCAGTACAACGGCTCGTACAACGTCGGCATGATCCGCGGCGCGTACCACTTCGCGACCCCCGACACCACGAGCGGCGCCACCCAGGCCAACTACTTCGTGGACCACGGCGGCGGCTGGTCCCGGGACGGCAGGACGCTGCCGGGCGTGCTGGACATCGAGTGGAACCCGTACGGCGCCGCCTGCTACGGCAAGACGGCGAGCGGGATGGTGAGCTGGATCGCGGACTTCCTCAACACCTACAAGGCGCGCACGGGCCGGGACGCCGTCATTTACACGGCGACCAGCTGGTGGACCCAGTGCACCGGCGACTACGGCGGTTTCGCCGGGAACAACCCGCTGTGGATCGCCCGCTACGCCACGGACCCCGGAACCCTGCCGGCGGGCTGGGGGTACTACACGATGTGGCAGTACACCTCGTCGGGCCCGACGGTCGGCGACCACGACAAGTTCAACGGCGCCCTCGACCGGGTGCAGGCACTGGCCAACGGTTAGTCCCCTCGCGTATCGCCGCGTTCTCGCGCCGCTGCCGCGCGGGCTTGCGTTGGTGCTCCGCGCCGGCCGGGATCATGCTGGTCAGGAGAGCCTGCCGAGCAAGGGCGAGATGAGCGGCGATGGAGCGACACTCGACGTACACGGCCACGGCCACCATCGATGAGCAGGGCATCCTGACCAGCTGGAGCGAGGGTGCCCGGCAACTGCTCGGCTACGAGTCCTCGGCGGTCGTCGGACGCCCCGCCACCGCACTGCTCGCCGCCGAGGGCGGGGCCGCCCGGCGGGCCCTGGCCGGACGCGACCGGTGGAACGGCACCGTGCCGCTGCGGCACCGGGACGGCCACCGCGTGGAGCAGGGCCTGCTCGCCCACCGCCGCACCTCCGACACCGGGGCCGCCGACTGGCTCGTGGTGTCCGCCGTGGGCGACCGGCCGCAGCCGCCCCGGGGTGAGCCCCTGGAGGAGTGGACCTTCATCCAGTCGCCGTTCCCGCTGGCCATCTTCGACACCGAACTGCGCCTGCTGCGCGCCAACCGCCGTCTGGAGCGCGCCCTGTCGCTGCCCGAGGCGGCGATGCGCGGACTGCACCTGGCCCACATCGCCCCAGGCCGGGCCAGCGACGACGCCGACCTCACGATGCGCGAGGTGGTGGAGAGCGGCGAGCCGCGGGAGCTGCGGACCGGCGTCGGCGCGGGACTCGGCCCGCCCACCGTCCTCACCCCGCTGAAGGACGGCACCGGCAAGGTGCGCGCCGTCTGCCTCGCGGCGCACCGGCGCGCCGCGGACACCACCGTCCGGCGGGACGAGGGGGACGCCGACACACGGGTCGGCACCGCCCCCGACCTGCGGCACACCGCGCAGGAGCTGGCCGACGCCACGGTCCCCCGGCTCGCCGACTTCATGGCCGTGGACCTGCTCGACGCCCCCCGCGGCCGCGCCGAGCCCGGCGACTCCACGGCGAGCCCGCTCGTCCTGCGCCGTGCCGCCGTCCGGGCCGTACCCGACGGCGACGGGCCCACCCCCGGGGCCCGGGTGGGCGAGGCGACCGCCTACGAACCGGGCTCACCCCCCGCGGACTGCCTCATCTCCGGCCAGGCCGTCCTCTACGCCACCTCGGACCCGGTGGTCGCGGGATGGGCGGCCGTCGACCCGGCGGCCGCCTGGCTGCACGCCTACGGCGCCCACTCGCTGATGGTGGTCCCGGTACGGGCCGAGGGCAGCACGCTCGGCGTCGCGCTGTTCGGGCGCCACCGGCGGCGCGAGCCGTTCGGCCCGGAGGACCTACGGCTGGCCGAGGACCTCACCGCGAAGGCGGCCACCGGCCTGCGCAGCGGCCGCCGTGCCGCCCGGGCCCGCACCACCACCATGTCCCTGCAACGCAGCCTGCTCCCGCACACCCTGCCCGAACAGGCGGCCCTGGAGATCGCCACCCGCTATCTGCCCGCGGCCACCCGGGCCGGTGTCGGCGGCGACTGGTTCGACGTGATCCCGCTGTCCGGGGCGCGGGTCGCGCTGGTCGTCGGCGACGTCGTCGGCCACGGCATCCGGGCCTCGGCCACCATGGGACGGCTGCGCACCGCCGTGCGCACCCTGGCCGACGTCGACCTGCCCGCCGACGAACTGCTCACCCACCTCGACGACCTCGTGCTGCGGCTGGCGGCGGACGAGGGCAGCGCCGACCCGGCCGCGGAGACCGCCGGGGGCATCGGCACCACCTGCCTGTACGCGGTCTACGACCCGGTCTCGCGCCACTGCACGCTCGCCCGGGCCGGCCACCCGCCGCCCGCCGTGGTCACCCCGGACGGCGCCGTCCGCTTCCTGGACGTGCCCGCCGGGCCGCCGCTCGGTCTCGGCGGGCTGCCGTTCGAGGCGTTCGAGACCGAACTGCCCGAGGGCAGCCTGCTCGCCCTGTACACCGACGGGCTGCTCGAAGCACGCGAGCACGACATCGACGAGGCGCTGGACAAGATGTTCGCGGCGCTGGTGCGCCCGGCCCCGAACCTGGACTCGGTCTGCGACCGGGTGCTCACCGAGCTGCTGAGCCACCGCCCCGAGGACGACATCGCCCTGCTCGTCGCCCGCACCCGGGCGCTGCACGCCGACCGGGTCGCCTCCTGGGAGCTGGAAAGCGAGTTCGCCGTGGTGGCCCGGGCCCGCAAGCACACGAACGAGCAGCTCAGCACCTGGGGACTCGAGGACGCCGCGTTCACCACCGAGCTGATGGTCAGCGAACTGGTCACCAACGCCATCCGCTACGGCCGTCCGCCCATCCAGCTCCGTCTCATCCACCAGGACTCCAAGCTGATCTGCGAGGTCTACGACTCCAGCGGGACCACCCCGCACATGCGGCGCGCCCGGATCTTCGACGAGGGCGGCCGGGGCCTGCTGCTGGTCGCGCAGCTCGCCGAACGCTGGGGCACCCGGCACGACCGGGTCGGCAAGACCGTGTGGGCGGAGCAGTCGCTGCCCGGGCGCTGACGCGACCGACCGGAACTACGCCGGTCCCCCGAGGACGGGGGCGGCCCAGGCGGGCGGCTCGGGCACCGCGGGGACGGCCGGGCGGACCGGCTGGGCCGGGCCGACCGGCTCCGAGGACTCGACCCGCTCCGAGGACTCCATCGGTTCCGAGGGCTCCACCGGCTCCGAGGGCTCGACCCGCTCCGAGGGCTCCCCCGGCTTCAAGGGCTCGACCGGCCGCGCGCGGGCGTCCACCAGCGTCGGGGTGCGTTCCCGGTGGGCGGGGCCGGCCACGGCGGCGCGCAGGGCGGCGACGAACTCCAGACAGGAGCCGTAGCGGTCGTCCGGGGCCTTGGCCAGCGCCCGGCTCAGGACGTCGTCGACGGCCGGCGGCAGCCCGGGCCGTTCCGCGCTGAGCGGGGGCGGCGGGTCGTACTGGTGCGCCCACAGCAGTTCGAGGTCGTCCTCGCGCCGGAAGGGCGGGGCGCCCGCGAGGGTCTCGTGGACGACGCAGGCCAGGCTGTACAGATCCGACCGGCCGTCCACGGGGCGGCCCGCGACCCGCTCGGGCGCCACGTAGTCGAGGGTGCCGACGAACTCGCCCGCCGTGGTGAACCCGGTGAGCGACAGCGACTTCTTCGCCAGCCCGAAGTCGGTCAGGTAGACGTGCTCGGGGTGGTCGCTGTCGACACCCTTGGCGACCAGGACGTTGCCGGGTTTGACGTCCCGGTGCACCAGGTCTCGTTCGTGGGCCGCGTCGAGCGCGGACGCCAGCTGGGCGGCGATGCGCAGCGCGGCCGGCACGGGGAGCGGGCCGTCACGGTCGAGCACGGCGCGCAGGTCGAGCCCGTGGACGTAGCACATCGCGATGTACAGGATCCCGTCCGTCTCGCCGGCCTCGAAGACGGGGACGATGTGGGGGTGCTCGATGGCGGCCGCGATCCGGGACTCCTGGGTGAAGCGGCGGCGGAAGGCCTCGTTGCGGGTGTACTCGGGGGCGAGCAGCTTGAGGGCGACCGTACGGCCCAGGCGCAGGTCCTCGGCGCAGTAGACGACGGCCATGCCGCCGTGGCCCAGCTCGCGCACCACGCGGTAGCCGGCGATCTCCGTCCCGATCGGGCCGGAGGGCTGGAGCGCCTGCCCACTCACCCCCGAATTCTATCGATCCGGGCCGGGCGCGCGCTCGCTCACCCGCGCCCGGGCCACCGCCGCGCGGGTCACGGCGGGGCGAAGGCCCGGGCCTCCCTCACGGGACCCGGGCCTCGCCTCGTCCGGCGGCGTCCGTCACGCCGCCACCGGAACCTCCGGCGCCGCGTCGCTCGTCGCGGGCGCGAGCGCCAGTTCCAGGACCTGGCGGACGTCGGTCACGGCGTGGACGTCGAGCTTGTCCAGCACCTCGGCCGGGACGTCGTCCAGGTCGGGTTCGTTGCGCTTGGGGATGATCACGGTGGTCACCCCGGCGCGGTGGGCGGCGAGCAGCTTCTGCTTCACCCCGCCGATGGGGAGCACCCGGCCGGTCAGCGAGACCTCGCCGGTCATCGCCACGTCCGTGCGCACCAGCCGGCCGGAGAGCAGCGACGCGAGGGCGGTGGTCATGGTGATGCCCGCGCTCGGCCCGTCCTTCGGGACCGCGCCCGCCGGGAAGTGGATGTGCACGCCCCGGTCCTTCAGGTCGGCGACCGGCAGCTCCAGTTCGGCGCCGTGGCTGCGCAGGAAGCTCAGGGCGATCTGCGCCGACTCCTTCATCACGTCGCCGAGCTGGCCGGTCAGGGTCAGTCCGGCCGCGCCCGTCTCCGGGTCGGCCAGGGACGCCTCGACGAAGAGGACGTCGCCGCCGGCCCCGGTGACCGCGAGGCCGGTCGCCACGCCCGGTACGGACGTCCGGCGCTCGGCCGGGTCCTGGGCGGACTCGGGCACGTGGTGCGGGCGGCCGATCAGCGCGCGCAGGTCCTCGTCCCGGACGGTGAACGGCAGCTCGCGCCGGCCGAGTTCGTGCTGGGCCGCGACCTTGCGCAGCAGCCGCGCGATGGACCGCTCCAGGGTGCGCACGCCCGCCTCGCGGGTGTACTCCCCGGCGAGCTTGCGCAGGGCGCTCTCGTCGAGGGAGACCTCGTCCCCGGCCAGGCCCGCCCGCTCCAGCTGACGCGGGAGCAGGTGGTCACGGGCGATGACGACCTTCTCGTCCTCGGTGTATCCGTCCAGTCGCACAATCTCCATACGGTCGGCGAGGGCCTCCGGGATTGCTTCCAGGACGTTGGCGGTGGCGAGGAAGACGACGTCGGACAGGTCCAGCTCCACCTCCAGGTAGTGGTCCCGGAAGGTGTGGTTCTGCGCCGGGTCCAGCACCTCGAGCAGCGCCGCCGCCGGGTCGCCGCGGTAGTCGGAGCCCACCTTGTCGATCTCGTCGAGCAGGACCACCGGGTTCATCGACCCGGCCTCCTTGACGGCGCGGACGATCCGGCCGGGCAGCGCGCCGACGTAGGTGCGGCGGTGACCGCGCACCTCGGCCTCGTCGCGGACGCCGCCGAGGGCGACCCGGACGAACTTGCGCCCCATGGCGTGCGCGACGGACTCGCCCAGGCTGGTCTTGCCGACGCCGGGCGGGCCGACGAGCGCGAGCACCGCGCCGCCGCGCCGGCCGCCGATGACGCCGAGGCCGCGCTCATCGCGCCGCTTGCGCACGGCCAGGTACTCGGTGATGCGCTCCTTGACGTCCTCCAGGCCCGCGTGCTCGGCGTCCAGGACCGCCTTGGCGCCCTGGATGTCGTAGGAGTCCTCGGTCCGTGTGTTCCACGGCATCTCCAGGACGGTGTCCAGCCAGGTGCGGATCCAGGAGCCCTCCGGCGACTGGTCGGAGGCGCGCTCCAGCTTGTCGACCTCCTTGAGGGCGGCCTCGCGGACCTTCTCCGGCAGGTCGGCGGCCTCGACGCGGGCGCGGTAGTCGTCGGACTCCTCGCCGTCCTGGTCGCCGTTCAGCTCGCGCAGTTCCTTGCGCACGGCCTCCAGCTGACGCCGCAGCAGGAACTCGCGCTGCTGCTTGTCGACGCCCTCCTGGACGTCCTTGGCGATGGTCTCGGCGACGTCCTGCTCGGCGAGGTGGTCGCGCAGTTGCCGGGTGGCGGCCTTGAGCCGGGCCACCGGGTCGGCGGTCTCCAGCAGTTCCACCTTCTGCTCGGTGGTCAGGAACGGCGAGTACCCGGCGTTGTCGGCGAGCGCGGAGACGTCGTCGATGGCCTGGACGCGGTCCACGACCTGCCAGGCGCCGCGCTTCTTCAGCCAGCTCGCGGCGAGGGCCTTGTACTCCTTGACGAGGTCCGCGACCTGGCCGGGCAGCGGGTCGGGCACGCTGTCGTCGAGTCGGGTGCCCTCGACCCACAGCGCGGCGCCCGGTCCCGTCGTGCCGGCGCCGATCCGTACCCGGGCGCGGCCGCGGATCAGGGCACCCGGGTCGCCGTCGGCCAGCCTGCCGACCTGCTCGACCGTGCCCAGCACACCCGTACCGGCGTACGTGCCGTCGACGCGTGGGACCAGCAGCACCCTGGGCTTGCCGGGTTCGGACCGGGCGGCGGCCTGGGCGGCCTCCACCGCGGCGCGCACCTCGGCGTCGTTCAGGTCCAGCGGAACCACCATCCCGGGCAGCACGACCTCGTCGTCGAGCGGCAGCACGGGCAACACGAGCGTGAACGCCGTGGACTCAGCAGCCATGATCTCCCCTTAGGCAGTCAACTTGAGCTATGCCGACTCAATGCACGGCGGGACGCGAATGTTCCCCCGGGGCTGTTCGCCGTGAGCGATCACGGGCGGAGGGCGGCGTTCCGGCAGGCCGGAGGGGGGTGACGGGTCGTCGGCGGTACGGCGCCGCGCCTCGCGGGGAGTTCAGGCGCGGGCCGGCCGACGCCGCACCCAGGGCCAGGTGGCGACGCCGATCGCGAGGGCGATCAGGTGGCCCCAGTCGGTCATCGGGTCCCGGGAGGCGGCCAGGTCGCCGATGAGCATGCCCGCGACCAGGGTGAGCAGGGGCCGGCGCAGCCTGGGGGCGAGCAGGCCGGCCAGCGCGCCGACGCAGGCGGCGACGCCGAAGCTGATGCCGTAGTCGAGGCGGTGCAGCGAGGTGTCCGGCAGCCGGCCGGACAGCACCGCGAGACCCACCGGGACCTCCGTGGCGAGGGTGGCCAGGACGTGCCCGGCCAGGAACACCCCGGCGGCCCGGGCCGCGCCCACCCGCCGCTCCAGGGCACTGAGCACCAGCACGAAGGCGGTCGCGTACGGCGAGAGGACACCGCCCGCGATCCACAGCGCGCTGGCCAGGAGCGCCAGGAGCGGTGTGCGCACCAGGTGGGCGACGTCGGTGCTGGAAGCCTGCTGGAGCGCGTGCACGAGCGCGGGGTCGGCGAGCGCCGCCACCAGCGAGGTGACGGCGAGGGCGGCCGTGTAGGCGAAGGTGAACGGCGTGCCGGTGGGCGTGGGCAGAAGGTGCCGGGGCCGGACGCGGCGCAGCCGGGAGAGCGCGGCCGTGCGCGGCCCGGCGATCTCGGCCGGGACCCGCGCCTCGCGCTGCCGCGGGACGCCACCGAGCGGCCCGGTGATGTCCGGGACGGGCCGCGGGCGGGCGCGTCCGGCGGGAAGGGGGGCGCCCGGGGGCCTGGAC
>NZ_JAJSZC010000140.1:0-20583 GCF_036815105.1 Streptomyces sp. IBSBF 3136 | reverse complement strand
CCCCCCCCCCCCCCCCCCCCCCCCGCCACCCCCGAACGCCCCACTCACCAGGAAAGATCCCCGCGCCCCGTGCGACCGTGGCGGTACGCCACCCCCACTCGACGTAAGCCACGACCGACGCAGCTCACGACGACGCACGGAGCCCGCCATGGCCGACCTCAACGACGACAGGCCCACCACGACCGGCGTCGCCGAGGACGAAGGCCCGGACGACCCCTTCCCCGGTGAGCGGTGCGTCCCGGAGGGCGAGACATTGCGGCGGGCGCACACCCTGCTGGACGCCCACCCGGTCGCCGACGGCTACAGCGGACTGCCCTGGGCGCTGCGCCACCTGCCCTGGTACGACCTCGAACTGGGCGAGACGGCCGTCGAGACCGACGTGCCGAGGCTGCGCGAGGGCCGGGTCGGCGCCCTGTTCTGGTCCCTGCACCTGCCCGAGGGGCTCGCCGGGAACCGCGCCGTGGCCGCCACCCTGGAACAGCTGGACCTCAGCCACTCCGTGATCGACTCGCATCCCGAGGGACTGCGTCTGGCACGCGGCGCCGGGCAGCTCATCGACGCCCGCCACTGCGGCCGGGTCGGCGTCGTCCTGGGGCCCGCCGGGGCGCCCGCGCTCGACGACTCCCTGGGCGTCCTGCGCATCCTGTACGCGCTCGGCCTGCGCGTCCTCACCCTCACGGGCACCGCCTGGGCGAGCGAGGCGGGACTGACCCGGTTCGGCGAGGAGGTGGTCCGGGAGATGAACCGGCTCGGCGTCCTCGCCGACGTCTCCGGCGCCTCCGAGGCCACCGCCCGCCGGACCCTCGCCCTCTCCCGGACCCCCGTGCTGTGCACCCGCTCCGGCGTCCGCGCCCTGCGTCCGCACCCCGCCAACCTGCCCGACGACATGCTCGCCGGACTGGGTACCGCGGGCGGCCTGTGCATGGTGCCACTGACCGCCGAGCAGGCCGGCCCGGGCGTGCGGGACGTGGCCGACCACCTCGACCACGTCCGGGTGGTCGCGGGCCCCGAGTGCGTCGGACTCTCCGGCACCTACGACTCGGGCACCGCCCACCCCCGCGGCCTCGCCGACGCCTCGCGCTACCCGCGGCTGATCGCCGAACTGCTCGACCGCGGCTGGTCCGACACCGAGCTGTCCATGCTGACCTGGGGCAACGTCCAGCGGGTCCTGCGCAGCGCCGACTTCACGGCCCGCACCGCACAGAACCGCCGGGACCCCTCGACCGCCCGGATCGCCGAACTCGACGGCTAGGGCCTGTTGCGAAAGTGGTCCTCTGCCGCTCCGGACGACGAGGCCACTTTCGCAACAGGCCCTAGGCGATCCGGCAGAGACAGAACGGATGGCCGGCCGGGTCGGCGTACACCAGGAAGTCCTTCTTCTCCCGGTCCTCCAGGTCCAGCGGGCGGGCGCCCAGCGCGAGCACCCGCTCATGGGCCGCATCGACCTCGGTCCAGGTCGCCCCGGCGTCGAAGTCCAGGTGGAACTGCTGCGACCGGTCCGGGCGGGGCCATTCGGGCGGGGTGTGGCCCTCGGCCCGCTGGAAGGCGAGCCGCGGCCCGTCCGGGACCTTCAGCACCACCCAGTCGTCGTCCTGCGGTTCCGGGGTGCCACCGGCCACCGCCGCGTAGAAGTCGGCGAGCGCCCGTGGGTCCGGACAGTCCAGGACGACGGAACGCAGACGGGCGACGGCGGACAAGGGGACCTCCCGGAGTCAGCAGGCACAGAGACAGAACGGGTGCCCGGCCGGGTCGGCGTAAACCCGCCAGGTGCGCGAGCGGTCCTCGGTGTCCAGCGGCTTCGCCCCCAGCTCCAGCACCCCCTTCTCGGCCGCGTCCAGGTCCTCCACCACCAGGTCCAGGTGGAACTGCTGGGAGGCGTCCGGCGCGGGCCACCGCGGCGCGGCGAACCCGGACGCCCGCTGGAAGGCGAGCGCCTGCCCGCCGGGCACCTTCAGGTCGATCCAGTCGTCGTCGCCCTCGACGACGCCGCCGAGCACCTCGGCGTAGAAGCCGGCGAGCGCGCGGGGGTCCTCGCAGTCCAGGACGACCACACCCAGCTTGGCGAGAGCCATGACTTCCTCCTCGGGGTACGGGGCCACCCGCGTTACCTTTGAAAGCGGGCAACCGGTAACTGTTACCCCATGCTCACGTATCTGCGGTAACGCCGCAACCGGATTCGGGAGGTAACTTGCACGCATGAGTGAGAGATCGCCCGCCCCCGGGGGCCTGGCCCTGGTCGAGTCCCTGGTGAACACCCTGGACATCGAGACGGGCCGCGACTCGCTCGACACCGCCGACGGCCGGGCACGCTTCGGACTCACCGAACACGACGTGCCGGACGCCCGCGCCCTGCGCGAGTCGCTGCGGGCCGTGCTGCTCGCCCACGCCGGCCATCCGCCGCACCGCGAGGTGACCCCGCTCGGCGACCTGCTCGGGCAGGCCCCGCTGTACCTCGCGGTCGACGGCCAGGACGGCTCCGCGAGCCTCGCCCCGGCCGACGCGGGCCCGCTGCTCTCCCGGGTCGCCGCCGCCGTCGCGGAGGCCCTGGTGGCGGGCACCTGGGCCCGGCTGAAGGCGTGCGAGGCCGACACCTGCCACTGGGCGTACTACGACCGCAGCCCCGCCGGGCGGGGCCGCTGGTGCTCGATGCAGGTGTGCGGGGCACGCGCGAAGATGCGCCGCTACCGGGCCAAGGAGCTGTAACGCACAAGGGGTTCACCGGCCACGTACGAGCCCGGTGGTGCAGAATGCGGGAAGACGCCGGTTCGGCCGACTGAGCCTCGGCCGAACCGGCGTCCTCGCGTCCGCCGACGTCTGCGGGTGGGCCGGAGGCCCGGCGGAAACCGGCGTTCCGGACGCCCCCTGGTCCGATCAGGCGGTCGGACGGCCCATCGCCCGGTACGTCCAGCCGGCCCGCCGCCACAGCTCCGGGTCCAGCGCGTTGCGCCCGTCCAGGATCAGCCGGGCCGCCGTGACTTCGCCCAGCGCCGCCGGGTCCAGCTCACGGAACTCCCGCCACTCGGTCAGGTGCAGCACCACGTCGGCCGCCCGGACCGCGTCCCGGGCCGAATCGGCGTAGCCCAGGGTCGGGAAGACCTTGCGCGCGTTCTCCATGCCCTTCGGGTCGTACACGGTCACCTGACCGCCCTGGAGGTGGATCTGCCCGGCCACGTTCAGCGCCGGCGAGTCCCGCACGTCGTCCGAGTCCGGCTTGAAGGTGGCGCCGAGCACCGCGACCCGCTTGCCGAGGAAGGGGCCGCCGCCCAGCGCCTGCCGGGCCAGCTCCACCATCTGGCCGCGCTGGCGCATGTTGATGGAGTCGATCTCCCGCAGGAACGTCAGCGCCTGGTCCGCGCCCAGCTCACCGGCGCGCGCCATGAACGCCCGGATGTCCTTCGGCAGGCAGCCGCCGCCGAACCCGATCCCGGCGCGCAGGAACTTCTTCCCGATCCGGTCGTCGTAGCCGATCGCCTCCGCCAGCTTCGCCACGTCACCGCCCGCGGCCTCGCACACCTCCGCCATCGCGTTGATGAAGGAGATCTTGGTCGCAAGGAAGGAGTTCGCCGAGGTCTTCACCAGCTCGGCGGTGGGGAAGTCGGTCACCACGAAAGGCGTGCCCTCGCCGGTCGGGGTCGCGTACACCTCCCGCAGCAGCTTCTCGGCCCGCTCGCTGCGCACCCCCACCACGATCCGGTCCGGGTGCAGCGTGTCCTGCACGGCGAAGCCCTCGCGCAGGAACTCCGGATTCCAGGCCAGCTCGGCGTCACCGCCCGCGGGCGCGTGCTCGGCCAGGTAGGCGGCCAGCCGGTCGGCCGTGCCGACCGGCACCGTCGACTTGCCGACGACCAGGGCGGGACCGCGCAGATGCGGGGCGAGCGAGGCGAAGGCGGCCTCGACGTACGACATGTCCGCCGCGTACTCCCCGTGCCGCTGCGGGGTGTTCACGCAGACGAAGTGCACGTCGCCGAACGCCCCGACCTCGGCCCAGTCCCGGGTGAACCGCAGCCGCCCGGAGGAGCCCTCGATGCCCGCGACGTGCTTGCGCAGCAGCTCCTCGAGCCCCGGCTCGTACATCGGGGTCTCACCGCGCTCCAGCATCGCGATCTTCTCGGGCACGACGTCCAGACCCAGCACCTCGAAGCCGAGTTCGGCCATGGCCGCGGCGTGCGTGGCGCCGAGGTATCCGGTGCCGATCACGGTGATCTTCAGGCTCATGGGTGCTCCACATCGGGGGTACGTCGGGGATGCGGAGCCGAGCATAGTCGGGCCGCCCACCGGGCAAATTCCCCGCTGTCGCCAAGGTCACGTAGGCGTCCTGAGAGCCGCCCTCTAAAATTTGAGTTACTTAACGGTAATTAGCGTCAGTATCACTGTGTCTTTGGAGCGTGAGAGACCGTGGCCGGATCGGCTGACTTCGACCTGTACCGCCCGTCCGAGGAGCACGACATGCTCCGGGACGCCGTCCGTTCGCTGGTCGAGGCGAAGATCGCGCCGTTCGCCGCGGCGGTCGACGAGGAGGCCCGCTTCCCGCAGGAGGCGCTGGACGCCCTCGTGGCCAACGACCTGCACGCGGTGCACGTCCCCGAGGAGTACGGCGGCGCCGGCGCCGACGCGCTCGCCACGGTCATCGTGATCGAGGAGGTGGCCCGCGCCTGCGTCTCCTCCTCCCTCATCCCCGCGGTGAACAAGCTGGGCTCGCTCCCGGTGATCCTCTCCGGCTCCGAGGACCTGAAGAAGAAGTACCTGGGCCCGCTCGCCAAGGGCGACGCGATGTTCTCGTACTGCCTCTCCGAGCCCGAGGCCGGCTCCGACGCGGCCGGCATGAAGACGAAGGCGGTCCGCGACGGCGACCACTGGATCCTCAACGGCGTGAAGCGTTGGATCACCAACGCCGGCGTCTCCGAGTTCTACACGGTCATGGCCGTGACCGACCCGTCCAAGCGCTCCAAGGGCATCTCGGCGTTCGTGGTCGAGAAGTCGGACGAGGGCGTCTCCTTCGGCGCTCCGGAGAAGAAGCTCGGCATCAAGGGCTCCCCGACCCGCGAGGTCTACTTCGACAACGTCCGCATCCCCGCCGACCGCATGATCGGCGAGGAGGGCACCGGCTTCGCCACCGCGATGAAGACGCTGGACCACACCCGCATCACCATCGCCGCCCAGGCCCTCGGCGTCGCCCAGGGCGCCCTCGACTACGCCAAGGGCTACGTCCAGGAGCGCAAGCAGTTCGGCAAGCCGATCGCCGACTTCCAGGGCATCCAGTTCATGCTCGCCGACATGGCCATGAAGGTCGCCGCCGCCCGCGCCCTGACCTACCAGGCCGCGGCCGCCTCCGAGCGCGGCGACAAGGACCTCACGTTCCAGGGCGCCGCCGCCAAGTGCTACGCCTCGGACATCGCCATGGAGGTCACCACCGACGCCGTCCAGCTCCTCGGCGGCTACGGCTACACCCGTGACTACCCGGTCGAGCGCATGATGCGCGACGCGAAGATCACGCAGATTTATGAGGGCACGAACCAGGTTCAGCGGATCGTCATGGCGCGCAACCTGCCGTAGCGGTCACCGGTCGGTACCACGGAAGGCGTCCCGCGGGGCGCCTTCCGTCGTTCCGTGCGGGGCCTGCCGTCGGGGCTTCCGGCGGCCGCCTCCCGACCGGTCGGTCACATGCGGGGACGCGCGAGCGGGCGTAGGACGGAACCACACGGGGTCCGTGCCGCGGTACCCCCTGCTCCGAGGAGGAGACATGACCCAGTCCGGAATGATGCCCCCCATGACTCAGCAGATGCAGGACTGCGTCGACGCCTGCATGAGCTGCCACACCATCTGCGAGGAGACCATGAGCTCCTGCCTGCAGATGGGCGGTCAGGCCCAGATGCAGATCATGCGCGCGCTCATGGACTGCTCCGAGATGACCCGCATGTGCGCCGACATGATGATGCGGCGCTCGCCCCTGGCGGCCGAGATGTGCGCGATGTGCGCCCGGGCCTGCGACATGTGCGCCGAGGCGTGTATGTCCATGCCCGACGACCCACAGACCATGCGCTGCGCCGAGGCGTGTCGCCGCTGCGCCGAGGCGTGCCGCGCCATGGCCGGCGCCAGCATGTGAGCCGTCGCCCGTGAGGCACCGTGGGGGGGGCCCCCCCCCCCGGGGGGCCCCCCCCCCTCTTCTGTTCTGTCGCGGTGCGTTGTCGGGTGCCGGTTCGTGGGGGCTGGTCGCGCAGTTCCCCGCGCCCCTACGGGGCGCCCCTTCTCGGGGGGAGTTCGGGGCGGGATCTGTCGGGGACGTCGGTCAGGTCCGGGGGGACCGCCGGGGGGTTGTCCGCGAGGAGATCCAGGGCGAGTCGGACCGCGTCGTCGAGTTGGGCGTGGCGGCCCTCGGCCCAGTCCAGGGGGGTGCGCTCGACCTCCAGGTCGGGGGCGACGCCGTGGTTCTCCACGGACCAGCCGTAGGCTTCGAACCAGGCCGCGTTCATCGGGACCGTGATCACGGTGCCGTCGCCGAGCCGGTGCCGTCCGGTCATGCCGACGACTCCGCCCCAGGTGCGCTGGCCGACGACCGGGCCGAGCCGCATGAGCTTGAAGGCGGCGGTGATCATGTCGCCGTCGGAGGAGGTCGCCTCGTCCGCGAGGGCCACCACCGGGCCCCGGGGCGCGTTGGAGGTGTACGACACCGGCTGCGCGTCACGGGTCAGGTCCCAGCCCAGGATCTTCCGGGAGAGCTTCTCGATGACGAGTTCGCTGATGTGGCCGCCCGCGTTCCCGCGCACGTCGACGATCAGCGCGGGCCGGGACACCTCGAGGCGCAGGTCCCGGTTGAACTGGGCCCAGCCGGAGCCGCCCATGTCGGGGATGTGCAGGTAGCCGCACTCGCCGCCGCTCAGCTCCCGGACCACCGCCCGGCGTTTGGCGACCCAGTCCTGGTAGCGCAGCGGCCGCTCGTCGATGAGTGGGACGACCGCGACCCGCCGGGGCCGTACTCTCCCGCCGCCGGGGCTGCCGGCCGGGGTGAAGGTCAGCTCCACGGTCGTCCCGCCGGAGCCGGCGAGCAGCGGGTACGGTCCCGCCACCGGGTCGACGGGCCGGCCGTCCACGTGGGTCAGCACGGCACCCTCGCGGATGCCCGTACCGGCCAGCGGTGAGCGTGCCTTGGAGTCGGACGAGTCGCCGGGCAGGATGCGCTTGACCGCCCAGCCGCCGTCCCGCCGCACGAGGTTGGCGCCGAGCAGGCCCTGCCAGCGCTGGTAGTGGGGCGGCCCCTCGTTGCGGCGGGCGGCGGTGACGTACGCGTGCGAGGTGCCCAGCTCGCCCAGTACCTCCCGCAGCAGGTCGGCGAACTCGTCGGGGGAGGCGACCCGTTCGACCAGCGGCCGGTACTGGTCGAGCACGGCGTCCCAGTCGATGCCGCACATGCCGGGGTCCCAGAAGTAGGCGCGGATGATCCGGCCGGCCTCCTCGTACGCCTGGCGCCACTCGGAGGGCGGGTCGACCTCGTGCAGGATGCGGCGCAGGTCGATCCACACGGTCGTGTCGGAGTCACCGGGCTCGGTCGACGGCACGGCGCGCAGATCGCCCTCGTCCACCACCACCAGGCGGGTGCCGTCCCCGCTGACCGCGAACCAGTCGAGGTGGTCGACGAGTTCGGCCTTCTTCGCCTTGGCGATGTTGAAGTACTCCAGCGTCGGCCGTCCGCTGATGTCGGCCGGGTTGGCGAAGGTCTCGCCGAGCGCGCCGGAGATGGGCCAGCGCAGCCAGACCAGGCCGCCGCCCGCCACCGGGTACAGCGCCGAGTACTTGGAGGCGACCACCGGGAACGGTGTCACCCGGCTCTCCAGGCCCTCCGCCTCCACCGTCACCGTGCCGTCGCCGGTCTCCTCGTCCTCGACGGGGTCGAGCCCGCCCGCGGCCGGCCGCCCCTCGGGGTTCAGGGCGAACGGGGAGGGGGTCGCGGAGGACAGCGGGACCAGGTAGGGCCGGCAGCCCAGCGGGAAGGACAGGTCGCCGGTGTGGACGTCGTACACCGGGTCGAAGCCGCGCCAGGACAGGAAGGCGAGGTAGCGGCCGTCGCGCGTGAAGACGGGGTTCTCGTCCTCGAACCGGCCGTTGGTGACGTCCACGACGAGCCGGTCCTTGATGCGGGCCAGCTTGATCTGCCGCAACGAGCGGCCGATGCCCGGGTGGGACCAGGCGAGCCAGGACCCGTCCGGGGAGAACGCCAGGTCCCGGACGGGGCCGTTGACGGACCGGATCAGCTCGGTGACCCCCGCGCCCTCGGCGACTTCCTGAGCGCTCGTCTCCGCCTCCCCGGCGGTTCCCTCCGCGGGGCTCGCGTCCTCCCCGGCGGCTCCCTCTGCGGGGGTCGCTTGCGCCCCGGCGGTTCCCTCTGCGGGGGTCGCGTCCGTCCCGGCGGTTCCCTCTGCGGGGGTCGCGTCCGTCCCGGCGGTTCCCTCCGCGGGGCTTGCCTCAGCCTCCGCGCCCCCCTTCGCGACCGTTTCCTCGTCGGCCTCCGCCTCCTCCTCGCCCCCCACGGCCGCGGCCTCCGCGGCCTGGGCCGCTTCCGTCTCCCCTGTCAGGTCGAGCAGCAGGAGTCGCCCGTCGTGGGAGGCGATCGCCATCCGTTCGCCGAGCGGGTCGGACACCATCTCCAGGACCCGGCCCAGCTCGCCCGAGGCCAGCCGGTGCGGTGGGCGGTCGCCGCTCGCGCGGGGCAGCTGGGCGATCTCGACGGCGTCCGCGCCGTCTGCGTCCGTCACGTAGGCGACCTGGCCGGTGGAGCCGAGCATCTCCGGCAGCCGGACCCGTACCCCGGGCGTGTCCGTGATGGTGCGGGCCGGTCCGTCCCGGTGCGTGAGCCAGTGCAGGCTGCCGCGTACGACGACGGCGCTGGCGCGTCCGGTCTCGTCCACGGAGATGCCGTCCACGTGCTGGGCGGCCGGCACCTGGTACCTGCGGCGTCCCGGGCAGGGGCCGCTCAGCCGGACGTCGAGTCGGCGTGGCTCGGCGCTCGGGGCGAAGTCCTCCACCAGCCACAGGTCGCCGGCGCACTGGTAGACGACGCGGGTGCCGTCGCTGGAGGCGCCGCGGGCGTAGAAGGCGTCGTGGTCGGTGTGCCGGCGCAGGTCGGAGCCGTCGTAGGCGCAGGAGTAGAGGTTGCCGATGCCCTCGTGGTCGGAGAGGAAGGCGATCCGCCCGGCGACGAACATGGGCGCCTCCAGGTGGCCGCCGATGTCCGCGAGCAGCCGTTCCCCGTGCAGCCACAGCCGGCCCATGGCGCCGCCCCGGTACCGCTTCCAGGAGGCGGGTTCGTGCGGTGGGGTGCCGGTCAGCAGCAGGGTCTTGTGCACGCCGTCGAGGTCGGCGACCTGGAGGTCGGAGACCGGGCCCCAGGGCAGTTTGCGGCCGGGGTCGCCGTCGGTGTCCACCTTGTAGGCCCAGGTGAAGTAGGAGAAGGGCTCGCCGTGCGAGGCGACGGCGAGGATGTCGCTGTGTCCGTCCTCGTCCGGGGGCGTCCAGCCGCGCACCCGGGTGTCGACGCTGCCCCAGTAGGTCAGCTGCCGCGCGGGCCCGCCGTCGACGCCGACGAGGTGGATCTCGGGCACCAGGCTGCGCCAGGTCGTGTAGGCGATCCGGCGGCCGTCGGGCGAGAAGCGGGGGTGGCCGGTCTTGGTGCGGTCGACGGTGAGCCGCCAGGCCCGGCCGGGCGCGTCGAGGGGGGCCAGCCAGAGGTCGTCCTCGGCCACGAAGCACAGCAGGTCGCCGTTGATGTGGGGAAGGCGCAGATAGCTCACCCTCACCATGCTTTTCCGGGGGAGGGGGCCCAGCAACTTATGCGGAACCGACAGCCGTGAGCCAGGACACGTACGAAACGGTTTCGTTTCGAAAGCTCTCAGGGTATCTTCATGGATGTACGACGAAGGAAGGCTACGGAGCGGGAAGGTGACTGGCATGACCGAGGCTGCCGCAACGACGCGTCGCAGTCGGATCACGCCCGAGCGCGAGGCCGAGCTGTACGAGGCCGTGCTCGACCTGCTCCGGGAGGTCGGCTACGACGCCCTCACCATGGACGCCGTGGCGGCCCGCACCCGTTCCAGCAAGGCCACCCTCTACCGCCAGTGGGGCGGGAAGGCCGAGCTGGTGGCCAAGGCGGTGCGGCACGGCAAGCCGGGCACGTTCGCCGACGACATCGACACCGGGTCGCTCAAGGGCGACCTGCACGCGCTCACGCTGCGCGCGGACGACTGCGAGATGGAGCAGAACTCCGCGCTGATGCGGGGCCTGGCCATGGCGACCCACTCCAACCCGGACCTCCTGCGGGCGTTCCGGGACCATCTGATCGAGCCGGAGCTGGTGGAGTTCCGCCGGGTCCTGCAGCGGGCGATCGACCGGGGTGAGGTCCGTGCGGACAATCCCGCCATCCAGTACGTGATGCACATGATGATCGGTGGCTTCGCCGCGCGCACGCTGATCGACGAGCAGCCGCCCACGCAGGACTTCCTCCTGTCGTACATCGACGCCGTGGTCCTCCCCGCCCTCGGCGCGCCCACCGGCTGAAGTCCCTCACCGGCCGAAGTCCGTCTCCGGCCGAAGTCCATCCCCAGCAAGCCCACCACCTGACGTCACCCGCTCACGTCGTCGGGCTGATCTCCCCTGCCCTGAACAACCCCACGACCTGACCGGGAGTACGCCTCCGTGGCCACGTTCCTCTACAAAATCGGCCGTCTCGCCTTCCGGCGACGGCACTTCGTCGCCCTCATATGGGTGGCCCTGCTGACCCTCGCCGGAGTGGGCGCCGCCTCCGCACCGGCCGCCGGCAACTCGTCCTTCTCCATCCCGGGCACCGAGGCCCAGAAGGCCTTCGACCTGCTGGAACAGCGCTTCCCCGGCATGAGCGCCGACGGCGCCACCGCACGGGTCGTCTTCAAGGCGCCCAGCGGCGAGAAGATGACGGGCAAGGACAACAAGGCGGCCGTCCGCAAGACGGTCAAGGAGCTGCGTTCCGGCTCCGAGGTCACCTCCGTCGCCGACCCCTTCGCCGCGCACGCCGTCAGCAAGGACGGCACGATCGCCTACGCCTCGGTGAAGTACAAGGTCTCCGGCATGGAGCTGGAGGACGCGTCGAGGGACGCCCTGAGGGCGGCCGCGCAGGACGCGCGGGACGCCGGGCTCAAGGTCGAGGTCGGTGGTGACGCGCTCACCTCGGCGCCCGAGACGGGCTCCAGCGAGATCATCGGCATCGCCGTCGCCGCCGTCGTCCTCGTCATCACCTTCGGTTCGCTGCTCGCGGCCGGGTTCCCGCTGCTCACCGCGCTCATCGGGGTCGGCATCGGGGTCTCCACGATCACCGCGCTCGCCAGTGCCCTGGACCTCGGCACCACCACCTCCACCCTGGCGTCGATGATCGGCCTCGCCGTCGGCATCGACTACGCCCTGTTCATCGTCTCCCGCTACCGCTCCGAACTGGCCGAGGGCCGCGAGCGCGAGGAGGCGGCCGGACGGGCCGTCGGCACGGCGGGCTCGGCGGTGGTCTTCGCGGGCCTGACCGTCCTGATCGCCCTGGTCGGCCTGTCCGTGGTCAACATCCCGATGCTGACCAAGATGGGCGTGGCGGCCGCGGGCACGGTGGCCGTCGCCGTCCTCATCGCCCTCACCCTGATCCCGGCGCTGCTCGGCTACGCGGGCCGCAGGATCAAGCCGGCCGGCGAGAAGAGCAAGCTCCTCGGCGGTGGCCGCAGGGCGAAGGCCGGCGAGGCGGGGGACCACGCAAGCCACACCAAGCAGACCCGTCCGAACATGGGCACCCGCTGGGCGAGCTTCGTCGTACGGCGCCCGGTCGCCGTGCTGCTGCTCGGCGTGATCGGCCTCGGCGCGGCGGCGGTCCCGGCCGCGTCCCTCGAACTGGGCCTGCCCGACGACGGCGCGCAGCCGACGTCCACCACCCAGCGCCGCGCCTACGATCTGTTGTCCGAGGGCTTCGGCCCGGGCTTCAACGGCCCCCTGATGGTCGTGGTCGACGCCAAGGACAGCGCCCACCCCAAGGCGGCCTTCACCGAGGTCGGCAACGAGATCAAGGGGCTGAAGGACGTCGTCACGGTCACCCCGGCCGTGCCCAACAAGGCGGGTGACACCGCGACGATCACCGTCGTCCCGAACTCCAAGCCGTCCTCGACCACCACCGAGGACCTGGTGCACGCCATCCGCGGCAAGGGCGCGGACATCACCTCGGCGACCGACGCGAAGGTGCTGGTCACCGGCTCGACGGCGATGAACATCGACGTCTCGCAGCGGCTGAACGACGCCCTGCTGCCCTATCTCGCGCTCGTGGTCGGCCTGGCCTTCCTGCTGCTGATCGTGGTCTTCCGCTCGGTCCTCGTCCCGCTGAAGGCGGCCCTCGGCTTCCTGCTCAGCGTGATGGCGGCCCTCGGCGCCGTGGTCGCGGTCTTCCAGTGGGGCTGGCTGTCCGGCCTGATGAACGTCGAGCAGACCGGCCCGGTCATGTCGATGATGCCGATCTTCATGGTCGGCGTGGTCTTCGGTCTCGCCATGGACTACGAGGTGTTCCTCGTGACCCGCATGCGGGAGGCGTACGTCCACGGGGAGAAGCCCGGCCAGGCCGTGGTGACCGGGTTCAGGCACGGCGCACGGGTGGTGACGGCCGCCGCCGTCATCATGATCGCCGTCTTCTCCGGCTTCATCGGCTCCAGCGAGTCGATGATCAGGATGATCGGCTTCGGCCTGGCCATCGCCGTCTTCTTCGACGCGTTCATCGTCCGCATGGCCATCGTCCCGGCCGTGCTCGCGCTGCTCGGCAGGAAGGCCTGGTGGCTGCCCAGGTGGCTGGACCGGGCGCTGCCCGACGTCGACGTCGAGGGCGAGGGCCTGCGCACCGCGGGAGACAAGCACACCGACCCCGACGGGGACCGGGAGCTGGTACGCGCCTGACGCAGCGCGCGCGATCGACACAGCGCGCGCGATGAGGACCGGCCGGTGAGGGATCCGTGGGGACGGGGCACCCTCACCGGCTTCTTCGTGCCGCCGTCGGCGGGCAATCCGTTCGCCGGTCCGCGGGGCCGCCGCTAGCGTGCCCTGCATGACGACAGCCGCCACTGACGAAACACCCGGAGCCCATCCCCGCTTCGCCGAGGCGCTGCGCGGGCTCGGCCTCGAGGACGTGCTCGCGCGGACCCGGCGTTTCCCCGAGGGCACCCGTACCGCGGCCGAGGCCGCCGCCGCGGTCGGCTGCGAACTGAGCCAGATCTGCAAGTCGCTGATCTTCGCTGCGGACGGCGTGCCGGTGCTGGTCCTCATGGACGGCGCCTCCCGCGTCGACGTGGAGCGGGTGCGCGAGGAACTGGCGGCCGGGAAGGTGACCCGCGCCGACGCCGGACTCGTGCGCGAGACCACCGGGTACGCCATCGGCGGCGTACCGCCCTTCGGCCACCGCACCCGCACCCGGGTCCTCGCCGACCGCTCGCTGCTCGCGCACGACGTGGTGTGGGCGGCGGCCGGGACACCGCACGCGGTGTTCCCCATCGAGCCGGAGGCGCTCGTGGCCCACGCCGGTGCCGCACTCGTGGACGTGCGCGAGCGGACCGCGTGACACCCCTTGTGACCGCGGCGGTACTGCTCGCCGCGGTCACCCACGCCGGCTGGAACGCCTCGCGCACCGGATCACCGACAAGCTGGTAGGGGGGAACGTCGGGAGCGGGGGACTTCAGGAGACAGCGGGGGACTTCGGGGGACTCGGGGGGCAAGGAACCGTAGGACAGGAGCCGTCATGAGCGACAAGCCGACCGTCAGCGTTCTGGGCACGGGCATCATGGGGGCCGCCATGGCCCGCAACCTCGCCCGCGCCGGACTCGACACAAGGGCCTGGAACCGCACCCGGGAGAAGGCCGAACCGCTGACCGCCGACGGGATCCGGGTCACCGGCACGCCCGCCGAGGCCGTCGAAGGCGCCGACGTCGTGCTGACCATGCTGTACGACGGCGGCACCGCCCTTGAGGTCATGCGCGAGGCGGCCCCGGCCCTGCGCCGGGGCACCGTGTGGGCGCAGTGCACCACCGCCGGGGTCGAACTCGTCGCCGACCTGGCCGCGTTCGCCCAGGAGCACGGCCTGGTGTTCTACGACGCGCCGGTCCTGGGCACCCGTCAGCCCGCCGAGGCCGGTCAGCTGGTGGTGCTGGCCGCCGGGCCCGAGGCGGGCCGCGAGACGGTCACGCCCGTTTTCGACGCGATCGGCACCCGGACCGTGTGGACCGGCGACGACGGGGCCGCGGGCAGCGCCAGCCGGCTGAAGCTGGTCGCCAACAGCTGGGTCCTCGCGGTCACCGCGGCGGCCGGCGAGGTGCTGGCCCTGTCCCGGGCCCTCGACGTGGACCCGCGGGACTTCTTCGACCTCATCGAGGGCGGGCCGCTCGACATGGGATACCTGCGCGCCAAGTCCGCCCTGCTCCTCGACGGCAAACTGACCCCGGCGTCGTTCGCCGTGTCCACCGCCGAGAAGGATGCCCGGCTCATCGTCCAGGCAGGTGAACGAAACGGCGTACGGCTCGACGTGGCCGCCGCGACCGCGGAGCGGCTGGCCCGGGCCGCCGCCCAGGGGCACGCCGACGAGGACATGGTCGCCGCCTACTTCGCCAGCTTCGATGAGCGGCCCGGCGGTGGCCGGCCGGCCTCCACGTGACGTTCCGGGCGCGCGGGAGCACCCTGGAATCGACGGACTTCGCGGAGGTGGTCGACATGATGAACACCGTGGTGGGATGGCACGTCGAGCTGGAGTTCCACGAGGACGAGCAGCACACGCGTGCGGTCGCCCTGGTGCGCTTGCCCGACGGTACCGAAATGCGCGCCCACGGCGCGGCCAGCCGACACCGCGTCGACTCCAACCAGCCCAGGGTCGGCGAGGAGATCGCGGGCGCCCGCGCCCTCAACGAGCTCGCCATGCAGTTGCTGACCAAGGCGCACGGCGAGATCGACTCGGAGTCCGGCCGGACCTCGCATCCGATCAACGTGTGAGGGCGAGGCGCCCGGTCACCCGGTCACCCGGTTTACCCGGTCAGCCGGCCTCGCGGCCCAGCGCCGTGCGCACCGCCCGCACCAGCGCCTGAGCCCTCGGGTCCGCCGTCACGCTCGTACGGAAGCCGTTGGTGACGTAGCCGAAGGCGATCCCGGTCCCCGGGTCGGCGAAGGCGAGGGCGCCGCCCCGTCCCGGGTGGCCGAAGGAGCCGGGGGAGAGCAGCGGGGACGCGCTGCCGTGCAGCATGTGGCCGAGACCGAACCGGGTGCCCACGACGAGGACCCGGTCCGGCCCGGCGGACCGCTCGGTGCGGGCCAGTTCCGCGGTGCCCGGCGTGAACAGGCGGGTGCCGCCGTCCACCTCGCCGATGAGCGAGGCGTAGAAGCGGGCGAGCCCGTCGGCGGTGGCGATGCCGTTGGAGGCGGGCAGGGCGGCCGCGCGGTAGGCGGGGTCGTTCTCGTCCGGCAGCGGGGTGATCGCGGCGAAGGCGCGCCGGGTGAGCGATCCGGGGTCGGCGTACGCGTCGGCGACCGCGCGCTTGGGGCGGGTCTTGAGCACCCCGGCCGTCTCGGGCGCCGCCAGCGGGCCGACCCGGCCCACGCGCCCCCGCTCGGCCTCCGGCAGCCCGAGCCACAGGTCGGCGCCGACGGGCGCGGCGATCTCGCGGGCTATCCATTCGCCGACCGGCCGCCCGGTGACCCGGCGTACCAGCTCGCCGGTGAGCCAGCTGTAGGTCTGGGCGTGGTAGCCGTGGTCGGCGCCGGGCTCCCACACCGGCGCCTGGGCGGCGACGGCGGCCGCGCCGAGGTCGGGGTCGGCCGCTTCCGCGGGGGTCAGCGGCCGGTCGAGGACCGGCACACCGGCGCGGTGCGCGAGCAGGTCACGGACGAGCGTGCGCTCCTTGCCCGCCGTCTTGTATTCGGGCCAGTACGCGCCGACGGGGGCGTCGAGGTCCAGCTCGCCGCGCTGGTGCAGCAGCAGGAGCGCGGCGGCGGCGACCCCCTTGGTCGCGGAGCGCACGATCTGGGCGGTGCCGGGCTCCCAGGGGGCGGAGCCGTCCACGTCCCTGGTGCCGGCCCAGAGGTCGACGACCCGGTGCCCGTCCCGGTACACGGCGACGGCCGCGCCGCGCTCGCCGAGCAGCTCGAAGTTGGCCGCGAACGCCTCCCCGACCGGCTCGAAGCCCTCGGCCACCGTGCCGTTCACATCCACATCCACGCCTGATCCCTCCACTGACCCCGGACCATGAGTGAAACACGGGTGCCCGGCCTTGGATTCCTCAGTGCGTGGTGATGTCGGCTACGGTCCGGCGGCCTTGCGCGCGGATGCGGGCTCAGCCCAGCAGGATCGTCACGTCGATGTTCCCGCGGGTGGCGTTGGAGTACGGGCACACCTCGTGCGCCGCGTCGACCAGCTTCTCCGCCATCTCCCGGTCCAGGACCGGCAGTGAGACGCTGAGGGCGACGGCGAGGCCGTAGCCGCGGTGCCGGTTGGGGCCGATGCCGACCTTGGCGGCCACCGTGGAGCCGGTCAGGTCGTAGCCCGCGCGGTTGCCGACGAGGATCAGCGCGTTGTGGAAGCAGGAGCTGTAGCCGGCCGCGAACAACTGCTCGGGGTTGGTGCCGTTGCCGTCGCCGCCCAGCTCCGGCGGCATCGCGACCTTCAGCTCGATCCGGCCGTCCTGGCTGGTGACGTAGCCGTTCCGGCCCCCGTGGGCGGTGGCCTCGGCGACGTACATGATCTTCGTCGGACGGGTGTCGACGGCGGTGTCCGCGGTGGCATCGGTCATGGTCGGCCTCCCCCAGGAAAAGTGGCGCGCAAATACATCGCGCACAAGGTACTGGCCGGTATGTCGGCAGATGCGGGCGGGGGGTGGCAACCGCCGGTAACCCGGGATCAGCGCCGGTCGGCCGCCGGTGCGCGGGCCTCGTGCCGGAATCCGTCGTGCGGCCTCGTGCCGGAATCCGTTGCGCGGGCCTCGTGCCGGAATCCGTCGCCGGTGTCCGGCCCTAGCGTCGGTCGGCCGCCGCGTCGGCGCGCTCGGTGAGCTTCCACAGCTCCGCGCGCAGCAGTTCCACCTCCCGGCCGCCGAGCCCCGTCGCCGCGAGCAGGGCGCCGGGCACGCGCGCCGCGCGCTCCCTGAGCTGCTCCCCGCGCCCGGTGCACGCGACCAGGACCGACCGCTCGTCGTCCGCCGCGCGCTCCCGGCGCACCAGGCCCGCCGCCTCCAGCCGCTTCAGCAGCGGCGAGACGGTGCCGTAGTCCAGACGCAGGGCGCCCGCCAGCTCCTTCACGCTGGTCTCCCCGTGCTCCCACAGCACCAGCAGCACGAGGTACTGCGGGTAGGTCAGCCCCAGGTCGTCCAGGAGCGGGCGGTACGCGGCGGTCACGGCACGCTGGGCCGCGTACAGCGCGAAGCACAGCTGGTCGTCCAGCAGCAGCGACCCGGCGGCCCCGTTGTCGTCTCGGTCGTCTTGACGCGTCACGCGCCCATTGTCACGGACTTCGGGTCGAAGCCGAACGGCAGCTCCAGGCGGTGGGCCCGCATCAGGGTGTCGTCGCCGAGCAGCGTGCCGGTCGGGCCGTCCGCCGCGATCACGCCGTCGCTGAGGACGAGCGCGCGCGGGCACAGCTCCAGCGCGTACGGCAGGTCGTGCGTGACCATGAGGACCGTCACGTCCAGCGAGCGCAGGATGTCGGCGAGTTCGCGCCGGGAGGCCGGGTCCAGGTTGGAGGAGGGCTCGTCCAGGACCAGGATCTCCGGCTCCATGGCGAGCACGGTCGCGACCGCGACCCGGCGCCGCTGGCCGAACGAGAGGTGGTGCGGCGGCCGGTCGGCGAACTCCCGCATGCCGACCCGCTCCAGGGCCGTGCTCACCCGCTCCTCCAGCGCCGCCCCCCTGATCCCGGCCGCCGCCGGCCCGAACGCGACGTCCTCGCGCACGGTCGGCATGAACAACTGGTCGTCGGGGTCCTGGAAGACGATGCCGACCTTCTGCCGGATCTCGGCCATGTGCCGCCGGCCGACCGGCAGTCCGGCCACGGTGACCGTGCCGGTGCCGCCGCTCAGGATGCCGTTGAGATGCAGCACGAGGGTGGTCTTGCCCGCGCCGTTCGGGCCGAGCAGCGCGACCCGTTCGCCGCGCTCGATGGAGAAGTCCACGCCGAACAGCGCCTGGTGGCCGTCGGGGTAGGCGAACGCGAGGCCGGAGACCTCCAGGGAAGCAGTACTCACAGAACCCATCCCAGCAGACAGACGACAAGGGCGGCACAGGGGAGGGCGAGGGCGTGGCGCCACTGGGCCCGGGACGCGGTCACCTCGTCGATGACCGGCATCGAACCGGCGTACCCCCGGCTCACCATGGCCAGGTGCACCCGCTCGCCGCGCTCGTAGGACCGGATGAACAGGGCGCCGGCGGACTTGGCGAGCACCCCCCAGTGCCGCACCCCCCGCGCCTCGAAGCCGCGCGACTCGCGGGCGATCCGCATCCGGCGCATCTCGTCGGTGATGACGTCCCCGTAGCGGATCATGAACGAGGCGATCTGCACGAGCAGCGACGGCAGTCTCAGCCGCTGGAGGCCGAGCAGCAGTTCGCGCAGCTCGGTGGTGGCGGCCAGCAGCACGGAGGCGGCGACGCCGAGGGTGCCCTTGGCGAGCACGTTCCAGGCACCCCACAGCCCGTTCACGCTCAGCGACAGACCCAGCACCTGCACCCGCTCGCCCTCCGCCACGAACGGCATGAGCACCGCGAACGCGACGAACGGCACCTCGATCAGCAGCCGCTTGAGCAGGAAGCCGGCGGGCACCCGGGCGCGGTGGGCGACGTACCCGAGCAGGCCCGCGTACAGCGCGAACGCCCACATGGCCTCGCGCGGGGTCGAGACCACGACCACCACGAACGCGAAGGCGGCGGCCAGTTTGGTGTGCGGCGGCAGGGCGTGCACGGGCGAGTGCCCGTGCCGGTAGAGCCGGTGCGCGTGTCCTGCGCCCATGTCAGACGCCCGAGTTCACGGGCGAGACGTCCCCGACGTCCTCGGTGCGCCGCCTGCGCACCGTCCAGAACACCGCGCTGCCGGCGACGACCGTCACACCGACGCCGATCACGCCCGCGAGCCCGCCGGACAGGCGCGCGTCGGCGATGTCCTTGACCCCGTAGCCGGCCAGCGGGGAGCCGTCCGACGCGTGCTTCTCCGCCTTCTTGTCGATGCCCTGGTCGTGCGCGACCTTCATCAGGCCGTCGGGGTCGGCCGAGGCGTAGAAGCTGACGAACCCGGCGAGCACCAGCGAGGCGGCAAGACCGGTGAGCCACAGCCCGCGCCGGGAGGTCCTTGCCGCGACGGGGGCCGCCGCGGGCGCGTCCACCAGCTCGCCGTTCACCCGCAGCTTGAGGCGCCGGCGCAGCCCGCGCGCGCCGTGCACCAGGTCGGGGCGGACGGCGACGACGGCGCTCACCGTCAGCGCGGTGATCACGGCTTCACCGATGCCGATCAGCACATGGACACCGATCATCGCGGTCGCGACCTTGCCGATGGCGACGTCGGTGGTGCCGCCGACCGCGTACATGAGCGTGAAGGCCACGGCCGCGGCCGGCACGGAGAGCAGCGCGGCGACGAACGAGGCGACGGTGACCGAGCGCCGTCTGCGGGGCAGCACCGCGAGCAGCGCGCGGAAGACGGCGTACGACACCACCGTCGTGACGAGGGCCATGTCGGTGATGTTCACGCCGAGCGCGGTCAGGCCGCCGTCCGCGAACAGCACGCCCTGCATGAGCAGCACGACCGACACGCAGAGCACGCCGGTGCAGGGGCCGACCAGGATGGCGGCGAGCGCACCGCCCAGCAGATGGCCGCTGGTGCCGGCCGCGACCGGGAAGTTCAGCATCTGCACGGCGAAGATGAACGCCGCGACGAGACCGGCCAGCGGAGCGGTCCGCTCGTCGAGTTCGCGGCGGGCGCCGCGCAGGCTCACCGCGAGGGCGCCTGCGGCGACCACACCGGTGACGGCGGAGGTGGGGGCGTCGATGAATCCGTCGGGTACGTGCACCGTACGATTTTAGAGGCTTGTTGCGAACGAATTGCAAGAGAGAGTCGGTCTCGGCCCGCGGCCCCCGCGCTCGCCAGGGCACATACCGGAATATGTGCGACATTGGAGAGGAAGCGGATGCACAGCTTTCACTTCTGTTACTGAGCGTGAGAGGGCGGTCCGATGTCTGTGGTCGAACAGTACGCGCGCGCCCATATCGTCACGGACGAGGAGGACCCGGGAGCGGTACCCGTGGTGCTGCGGTGGGACCCCGACGCCGACCCCCGACTGGTCCGGGTCGGCCTCCCCGGACCGCACGAGTGGGCGTTCTCCCGCGCACTGCTCGAACAGGGGCTGCGGGCGCCCGCGGCGAGCGGGGACGTACGCGTCTGGCCCTGTGGGCGCGTCCAGGCGGTGGTCGAGTTCCACTCCTCGCACGGCGTGGAAGTGGTGCAGTTCGAGTCGAAGACGCTGGTCAGATTTCTGCGCCGGACCTACACGGCAGAGCCGGTCCACAGCTGAACGGCAGCGCTCGCACGCGGCCCGCCCG
>NZ_JAJSZC010000139.1:0-27500 GCF_036815105.1 Streptomyces sp. IBSBF 3136 | reverse complement strand
GCCCAGGTCTCCCTCAGCAGGCCCTCGTCGCGCGGGTGTCCGCGCAGGTCCGCGGGGAGGGCGGCCGGGCGGGTGGGGTGGCCGGTGAGGAGGGAGAACGCCTTGACGTCGAAGCGGAAGCCGGCGGGGGTGCGGTCCGCCCACAGCCGGGTCGTACGGGCGCTCGGCAGCGCGTAGTAGGGGGAGTCCACCTCGACCACGGGGAAGTGGTCCGCGTAGTGCCGCAGGCGCCCCTCGGCGTCGCGGCGGCCCCGTGGGTACCAGCCGCTGCTCACCAGCGCCGGGTCGGTCCAACCGCAAGTGCCCACCATTATCCGGGTCATGACGGCGTGAGTACCACCGTTCATCCGCTCTTCACCCGTGGGGTTGGCTTCCGTGGGCCACGGGAATGTTGGCGTGTGCATGCTCTGTCCGCACCGCCAGCCCCGTCCTTTCCCCTCCGGAGGTTGATGTGTCCGGCAGTTCCGTGTTCCGCCGTGCCCGCACGGTCGTGGCGTCGACAGCGGCCTTCGCCGCGGCCGCGTTCGGTGTGTGGACCGGGCTCGGCAGTGGGTCAGCCCACGCCGCCGGTGCCGTACCCAGCCCGGACCACGTCGTCGTCGTGGTCTTCGAGAACCACGCCTACAGCCAGGTCATCGGCTCCTCGAGCGCCCCGTACATCAACTCGCTGAAGTCCGGCGGCGCCAACCTCACCCAGTCCTACGCCATCACCCACCCCAGCCAGCCGAACTACTTCGCCCTGTTCTCCGGTTCGACGCAGGGCATCACCGACGACAGCTGCTACACCCCGGGCTTCTCCTCGGCGCCGAACCTCGCCTCCGAGCAGATCGCCGCGGGCCGCAGCTGGGCGAGCTACAACGAGACCCTGCCGAGTCAGGGCTCCACCACGTGCAGCAGCGGCAACTACGCCCGAAAGCACAACCCCTGGTTCGGCTTCAGCAACGTGCCGACGTCGAGCGCCAAGACCTTCGCCCAGTTCCCGACGGACTACTCGACGCTGCCCCAGATGTCGTTCGTGGTCCCGAACCTGTGCAGCGACATGCACGACTGCTCGGTGTCCACAGGTGACACCTGGCTGAAGAACAACCTCGGTGCCTACGCCACATGGGCCAAGACCCACAACAGCCTGCTCGTCGTCACCTTCGACGAGGACAACCGGCTCAGCGGCAACCGCATCCCGACGGTCCTCTACGGCCAGCCGGTGACGGCCGGTTCGTCGTCGGCCACCACCTACAACCACTACGACCTGCTGCGCACGCTGGAGGACACCCAAGGCCTGACCGCGCACGCGGGCAACGCGGCCTCCGCCAAGGACATCACCGGCGTCTGGGCGTCCTGACGTGTACGTAGCGGACAGCCGCGCGAGCACACCCGACGCGCCGGCGTCCGCGGACGGTGCCGTCCGGCCCGAGGCCGGGCGGCGCCGTGCCGCGATCGCCCCGACCGTGCTCGCCCTCGGAACGGTCAGCCTGGTCACCGACGTGTCGTCCGAGATGGTGACGGCGGTGCTGCCGCTGTACCTGGTGACGGGCCTCGGCCTCTCCCCGCTCGGCTTCGGGCTGCTCGACGGCGTCTACAACGGCTTCTCCGCGCTCGTCCGGCTGGCCGGCGGGCACCTGGCGGACCGGGGCGGCGGGCGGCACAAGTGGGTGGCCGGGCTCGGCTACGGCGTCTCGGCGCTGTGCAAGCCGCTGCTGCTGGTGGCGCACTCGCTCACGCCCATCGGGCTGGTCCTGGCCGCCGACCGCACCGGCAAGGGGCTGCGCACCGCGCCCCGGGACGCCCTGATCTCCCTGTCCAGCACCCCGGAGGGCCGGGGCCGCGCCTTCGGCGTGCACCGGGCCATGGACACCGCGGGCGCCCTCTTCGGCCCGCTGGTGGCGTTCCTGATCCTGCGCGCCACCGTCGACGGCTACGACGCGGTGTTCACGGTCAGCTTCTGCGTGGCGGTGTTCGGGGTGCTGGTCCTGGTGCTGTTCGTGCCGGGCGGGCGGCGGCAGGGGGCCGCCGAAGTCGGCAGGGACGGCCGGGAGAGCGGGGAGGGCGTGGGCGGCGAACGGCCCACCCTGCGGGCCGCGGTGGGCCTGCTCCGCCGCCGCGACCTGCGCCGGATCACCGTCTGCGCGCTGCTGCTCGGCCTGGCCACGGTCAGCGACTCCTTCGTCTACCTGCTGCTGCAACGCCGACTGGGCGTCCCCGACCGCTGGTTCGCGCTGCTGCCGCTCGGCACGGCGGCCGCCTTCCTGCTGCTGGCGGTGCCGCTCGGCCGGCTCGCGGACCGGGTGGGCCGCTGGGCGGTCTTCCTGGGCGGCCACGGAGCCCTGCTCCTCGCCTACGCGCTCCTGCTCGCCTCCTGGCACGGCATCCCCCTGCCGTACGTCGTCCTCGCCCTGCACGGCGGCTTCTACGCGGCCACCGACGGCGTGCTGATGGCGGCGGCCTCCGAGGGCGTACCCGCGGCGCTGCGCTCCTCCGGCCTCGCCGTCGTGCAGACCGGGCAGGCGCTGGCCCGGTTCGCCTGCTCCCTGCTGTTCGGCGCGGCCTGGACGGTGTGGGGCGACCGTGCGGCGCTGGCGGGGGCGGCGGCGGCCCTCGCGGCCTGTGCCGCCTTCTCCCTGACCCTGCGCCCGAAAGGCACCGTGCCCGCATGACCGTACGCACCCGGATCCTGATCCTGCTGTCGGCCGTCGCCGCCCTGGCGGCGGTCGGGCTGGCGTCCGTCCTGCACGCCTCGGCGCGCGCGGACCGCCGCGACCGGCCGCGGGCGGGCGGCCCCCAGGTCACGTCCGGCACGGTGACCCTGACCGGGCGCGACCGCGTGGTCTTCCGCAACATGGCGTGGGGCCCGCACCGCGACGAGCTGACCTCGGTCCCCGCGGCCGACCCGGCGGGCCCCCGAACCGCCTCCGGCGTCAAGTGCCTGAGGTTCTACGCCGCTTCCGGCACCGGCGTGTGCCTGCAGGCGGTGCACGGCCCGGTCTCCGACACCTACCGGGCCCTGCTCCTGGACGCCCGCCTGCGGACCCGCCACCACTACGACGTCCCCGGCATCCCGTCCCGCGCCCGGGTCTCCCCCACCGGGCACTTCGCCGCCTGGACCGCGTTCGTGGGCGGTGACTCGTACGCCGGGACGAACTTCTCCACCCGCACCGCGATCGTGGACACCCGCACCGGCACGCTGATCCCGACCCTGGAGGCCTTCCGCGTCGTGCGGGACGGCCGGCCGTACCACGCGGCGGACGCCAACTTCTGGGGCGTGACGTTCGCCGGCGACGACCGCACGTTCTACGCCACGCTGGCCACCGGCGGCCACACCTACCTGGTCCGCGGCGACCTGCGCGCCCGGACCGTCACGACCCTGCACGCGAACGTGGAGTGCCCGTCCCTCTCCCCCGACGGCACCCGCGTCGCCTACAAGAAGCGCGTCGAGGGCCTGTCCAAGGACGCCCCCTGGCGCCTGTACGTCCTCGACCTGCGCACGATGCACGAGACCCCGCTCGCGGAACCGCGCAGCGTCGACGACCAGGCGGTGTGGAAGAACGCCCGCACGCTCGTCTACGCCCTCCCCGGCGACTACGGCGCCGACCTCTACGAGATCCCGGCGGACGGCTCGGGCCGCCCCCACCGGATCTCCCCGGCGGCGGTGTCACCGGCGTATCTGCCCTGAGCGGGGCGCCCGGCAGGCCACAGTGGTGCCATGAACGAGGAGAACGAGGAAACCGGAGAAGAGGCCACGACCCCGCTGGCGCGGGGCCGGGTGGCGACCAGGCTTCCCGCCCAGGACCTGGACCGGGCGCGCCGCTTCTACGCCGAGCGGCTCGGCCTCACGCCGGTCGACGAACGCCCGGGCGGGCTGCTGTACCGGTGCGGGGGCGTGGACTTCGTCCTGTTCCGCTCGACTGGCGCCTCCCCCGGCACCTTCACCCAGATGGCCTGGGAGGTCGTGGACATCGAGGCGACCGTGGCTGAGCTGAGGCGCCGCGGGGTGACCTTCGAGGAGGTCGACGTCCCCGGTCTGCGCACCCGTGACGCGATCGCCGAGGTCGAGGGCAACTACCCGAGCAAGGGCGCCCGCGGCGAACGCGGCGCCTGGTTCCGCGACAGCGAGGGCAACCTCCTGGCCATCGGCCAGCCGATCCGGTGACCGATGTCCGGATCGGCAGGCGCCCCGGGCACCGGGCCGACTGTCCGAGACCACCGGCGCTGTTACGGCTTTGACGCGGGACGAGTGGGCCAAGCAGTGGAATGTGTGTAGTGATCCCGGGCGGAATGTGTGTCGTCATCGCGTGGATCACTCGGAGTATCACGCGGATCGCTCGGAGCATGGTGATCGGATCCCGGTGTGCAGCCAGGAAGGTGATCATGTGACGAATTCCTCAGGGCCCGACCCAGTGGCCCGCTCCGGCGCGTACGTGATGGTGCGAAGAGGCCTGAAATGCCCGTGCTCGCGGACGGAAATGGCATGGGTCGTACTGGTCCTGCTCCTGACGGCGCTACCCGTGGGCTGGTGCGGCTTCAAGGACTTCAGCGAGGCCCTGACTTTCGCCGGGTGCGTCACCGGAGCGGCCCTCCTGTTGGCGGCTCTCATCATGGTGGTCGGTGTCGCCGCGGTCATGGACTGCTGGGTCCGCGGGCCGAGTTCCAACTTCCGAGTGGTCGCACTGATCAGCACCGGCGTGGCTTTGCTGACCAACATCTTGCTCGCGTTACAGACATGGACTGACGGCGAGATGGTTCGCTACAAAGTACTGACCATTTTGCTCAGCGCGATTTCGCTGTCCGCTGTCGTCCTGGTGTGGCGAAGACTGGATGAGATCCCCACTCCGAAACGGGTGGCTGCGGCACTCATCGTCTCCACGTTCGTGGCGGCCGCTAATTTCGGCTACCAGTACCTTTTCCAGCCATACCGGCGCGAAGCCACCCCTCTCGTGCAGCTGGACCCGGGCAAGGCAGTGCTCAGTGCGGACGGCAAGACGTTTTCCGTGCCGGTGGACATCAAGCTCGTGAACCACAGCGACATGGGCTTCTACGTACTGGGCGCCGAGTTCCACGCAATGGGCGAAGAGGTGACGGTTAGCTCGAAGGACGTGGCCCGGGCGAAGTGGCGTAAGGATGCCGAGCAGTGGGCCAAATACCGGGAGAAGCACCCGCTTACCCGTAGGGAGGTCTACCAGCCGGGCAAGCTGGTGGCGGCGCAGCCGTGGATGCCCGCCGGAAACTGGGTCGAGCCGAACGACGAGTCACACTCGCGGACCGTTGTCGAGCTACCCAGCGACACAAATTTCGCCAAGCTGACGTTCTACGCCACCTTGAGCCTGGCACGTAAGGACCGGCTCGTCATGGACAATTTTGGAGGCTCTACATACTCCTGGCGGGGCGCTGCTGTACCCCACTCGATGAAGACGAAGGATGATAAAGAGATCGACACCATCGTCCAAAGGGCCAGGATGCAGGAAAACAATGCAATCGACTATTATACGAGAGAGAAGCGCCTCGTCACTATCTACTGGCGCTTTGGCGTACATGGTGTAGACGTGGTGCCGGTCATCGCACCGAAAGGCGAGGAAAACCGTGAATTCTCCGAGCGGACGAACCGCGAGATCCGGAGCCGTTACGGTCTGATCGACGTCTTGGCGGGCCCGGTCGAGGAAACGGTCGACGAACTCAAGACGCGGCGCTGAACAGTGCCGGGATTCCGGCGCGACCAAAGACGCCTCGGGGCCGACGGTCCACGACCATCGGCCCCAAGGGATCGTTTCGGCGGCGCCCCGCCTGACCTGCCCCTACAGCACCGGCAGGTTCTTCCGCAGCTCGAAGGCGGTCACCTCGGAGCGGTACTCCTCCCACTCCGACTTCTTGTTGCGCAGGAAGTGGCGAGGGCGCGGGATCACCTCCGGAAACCAAGGTTCCGCCAGCGCTGGCGGGGGTTTGCGTGGGTGGTGGTGGTCGTCGTAGGTCGGTGTGAGTCGCCGTTCGACGGCCCACAGACGGCCCCGCCAGCACACACCTGCGGAGGGGCCTAGTAGTGCTTCGTTACGTCGGGTGATCACGCCTGGTGGTGGGCATCTCTCCGGTATGAGGTTGGGGGAGGTGGAACGGCTCCGGGGTGAGTTATCGGAGTTCGTTGCCGATGTGTTCGGGTCGGTGCCGCGGCGGGATCAGCGGCGGTGGGGCGAGTGTTATCTGCGGGGCCTGATGCTGGACGGCCGGCGCAAGTCGATCCAGCCGATGGCCGAGCGGCTGCCGGACGGCAACATGCAGGCCCTCCAGCAGTTCGTGAACCAGCCGCCGTGGGATCCGCTGCCCGTCAGACAGCGGATCGCCGAGCGGCTGTCCGAAGTTGTCATGCCCGAGGTGTGGGTGATCGATGACGTGTCGTTCCCCAAGTGCGGCAAGACGTCGGTCGGGGTGGCCCGCCAGTACTGCGGAGCGGTCGGCAAACGCGCGAACTGCCAGGTCGCGGTCAGCGTCCATGCCGCCACCGACACCGCCTCGTGCCCGCTGGAGTGGCAGTTGTATCTGCCGCGTGAGTGGACGGACGAGCCTGACCGATGCCGCAGGGCAGGTGTCCCCGACGACGTGGTGCACCGGGAAAAGTGGCGTCTCGCGCTCGGCCTGCTGGACACACTCGCCGAGTGGCAGCTGAAGGCGCCGGTCGTGGTCGCCGACGCCGGCTACGGCGTCAGCACCTCCTTCCGGCTCGGTCTCGAGGAGCGAGGACTGTCCTATGTCCTGGCCCTGAACGGGAAGGAAGTCGCCCACCCGGAGGATGCCGAGCCGCACCAGCCTGCTTATGGCGCACTGGGCCCGCCCACCCTTCCCCGCTACCGCACCCCACCGCGAGCCGTCTGCGTCCTCGCAGCGCAGGCGGGTGCGGAGCGGTTCACCGAGGTGACCTGGAGGCAGGGCAGCAAAGGCGCGATGTCTTCGCGGTTCGCGGTGCTGACAGTGCGGCCCGCGGGCAAGCAGTCCCTGGCCGCAGCTCAGGAGGCGGGCGGCGGCCGCAACCGGTGGGACGGCGTCCTGCCCGTCCAGACACTCCTCGTCGAATGGCCGGACGGCCAGGACACTCCGACGGACTACTGGATATCGAACCTGCCCGGCACCACACCGGCCGCTGACCTGGCGCGGTGGGCCAAGATGCGCTGGCGGATCGAGCACGATTACCGCGAACTCAAGCATGGCCTGGGACTGGACCACTTCGAGGGCCGCACCTGGCGCGGCTGGCACCACCACGTCACCCTCGTCACCGCCGCCCAGGCATTCCTCACCCTCAGGCGGCTCGACCCAAAAGTCCGCACACCGGCCTGACCCTCTACCAGGTCCTCGACGCTTTTCAGGACCTGCTGAGGTGCTGGACCGGTACATGCACCACCTGCGGACGCCGCCTGCCCAGCCCTCGGAGCATCCGCAGACAACCCAGAACCTAACGAAGCACTACTAGGGGTCGAAACCACCCCGTACTGCTGAGGCGCCCCCCTCATCACTGCACCTTGTGGTTCCGGCCCACCGTGGCTCTCCGTTCCGCAGACGAGCGCCCGCTTCTCCACCTAGTCTGGAACTGGAACTAGTCAGGGGGGTGCTCATGTCCGACCAGCAGCCGGGGTCTTTCACATCTGGGTATGAAGAATTTCAGAGGAAGCCAGCCGCAGAAGTAGACGAAGCAATTAAGTCCAGCACTATTATCCTGGACACTAATGCCATTCTCAATCTGTACAGAATGAAACCCTCGGCCCGAGGCGAGTACCTACAGGTCCTCAAAGCTATTGCCCCTCGCATATGGATCCCCAGACAAGTGGCCGACGAGTTCCACGAGAACAGGCTGTCAAGCGTCGCATCTCACGCGACTTCCCTGAAAAAGAAATCAGAGGCAGTCACGAAAGCGGCCGATGACCTGAGGACTGCACTCCGCGACTTTTACAAGCTCCACTCGCTCGCCGACGGGAGGTCAAACGAATACCTTGCACCGCTGAATAAAGTGATTCAACAGATCACAAACACCATCGCGAAAGAGGTTGCCGAGTTTGACCTAGCGCCAGAACATCTCATTTCAGATGACCCAATTCTGCAACAACTGGCGCCACTATTCAACGGCAGGGTAGGGGAGGTGCCGACCCAGGAAACTCGCAACGAAATCACACAAGAGGCACTACGGAGAGGACAAGAAGGAGTGCCGCCCGGATATATCGACGTTCAAAAGAGAGGGGATCGGGGCATAGGAGACTATTTCATCTGGCATGAAATTCTAGAAAAAGCAACGTCGGACCGCGTTGATATCCTCTTCGTCTCGACCGATGTCAAAGAAGACTGGGTGCGCATCCAGTGCGGACTGTCGATCGGCCCCAGACCCGAACTCGTCCGAGAACTACACCAGGCCGCTGGCGTTCGCTACCATCAACTCCCCTTGGCATCGTTCTTGTCGCGCGCCGCGAAAATCCTCGACGTGCAAGTAAGTCAAGATACGATCAATCAGGCAAATGAACAGCCATTCGAGAAAGAACCGATAAAGAAGAGAGGCGTCGACTTCCGCCTGGCAAGGGACGAGGAGAAGATGCGAGAGCTAGACAAACGCTTGGCGTCGACAAAGGCGATGCTCAAGAATGCCGAGAGACGGAGAGAGCAATCGATAGAAAGAATCAGAGCACTCCAAAGCGTTTTGGCGGATGCCGAAGGAGCGGAGCGGGCGGGACTCGATAAAAGATTTGATCAGCTCATATATCAACGCGAACTTGCGGCCGAAGAAGCCGCCATTGAACGAGTCACCCATGAAATCACGATGCTCCTCCGCGACACCGTGCACACGGCCGACGATCGCGAATCCCTTGCTAAGAGAATCGAATTGCTCCGAGAGCTAACACGTTGATCTCAAGCCATCAGGGGGTATCCCTCGGTTTTCGCCCAGGGGTGGTGAGAGTGAGAGGTAATCCGCATCCCGAGTGATGTCAGAGTTGGGGGCAGTGCAGACTTAGACGATAGGTCGAGCCGAGACAGCAGTGTGGGTGGGAGGAAACGTGTCTCAGCAGCCAAGCCCGCGGGGAACGTACTTGCGGGTGGCAGAAGCCCTCAAAGCTCAGGTCGAAGCCGATCCGGAAGTGGCGGAGCTTCCCTCTGCTGCCGACCTCATGCGCGACTACAAGGTCTCGCGTGGGGTAGCCCTGCGGGCGTTCGCAGCGCTGCAACACGAAGGCGTCGCTGAGCCAGTTCCGGGTGGGCGGTGGCGGGTCGTGCGAGCCGGATCATCTAGCGACCGGCGACCACTGGAGCAGCGCATCGCAGACGTCATTACGAATGAGAGCCTCGAAGTGGGGTCAGCGTTCCCAAGCGCCTCAGTGCTGGCCGAGCGGTTTGGAGTCTCACGACCCACTGTGACGAAGGCTCTAGACCGGCTGGAGACGGCCGGCGTGCTGGCGAGTGGAGGGCAGGGCAGGGTGCGGACCGTCCGTGCCGTGCCGAATCGAGAGGAGAGCAGGTAGCTTGTCGCAGCTGACGGAGTGGGCGTATCCCCTGGCTGAGTCCCTATTGGCTGAGCCGCTGCCGCGTCGCTGGAAACACTGTCTCGGGGTGGCTGAGCGAGCTCGCACCATCGCACTGATCCTGGGCGAGGATGCCGAGCTGCTGGAAGCCGCGGCCGTGTTGCATGACGTCGGCTACGCGCCCGACCTCGCCAAGACTGGGTTCCACCCGCTCGACGGCGCGCGGTACCTGCGAGACGTCGCCAACGCCGACGCCCGGGTCGTGCACCTGGTGGCACATCACTCTTGCGCGTGGATGGAGGCCGACGCCCGCGGGCTGCGTGCCGAGTTGGAAGGGGAGTTCCCGCGCGACAGTGCGCACCTCAATGACGCACTCTGCTACTGCGATATGAACACCACGCCGGACGGCACTCCCACCAACCCTGTGGACCGCATCAACGAGATTGCCGGACGGTACGGGCCGGAGAGCCTGATCGGTACATTCATCCGACGTGCCGAACCCGAGATTCTCGCAGCCACAGCGCGCGTGAACGAGAGAGTCGCCGCTGCCAAGCGTCAGCCGATGTAGGGAGTTGGGCGGTCCCGGTCCATCGCGTGCTCGATACGCAGCCGCATGGTGGGGTGGACATCTAGCTGCGCCAAGTCCGTTGGGTCGACCCAACGGACTTGTGTCGTTTCGTCGCTCGTGCGCAGCTCACCACCGACCGGGTGTGCCCGGAAGCAGATGCTGAACTGCTGACGCACCTCGCCGTCATCGTATTGCATGACGTGGCCCGGGTCAGTGTAGATCCCGGACATGTCGATGATCTCGGCCTTGACGCCAGTCTCTTCCCAGACCTCGCGCACCACCGTGTCACTGATGGACTCGCCCACGTCGTGACCACCGCCGGGGAGCGCCCAGCGCCCGTTGTCGGACCGCTGAATCATGAGGACTTGCGCCGCGTCGTTTTGCACGAACGCGACGACCGACGGCACGACCGAGTTGGCCGCCGGCGCCTCTGGGTCATGCAGGTAGTCGATGCGTCCCATACTCAAACTCCCGTGATGTCGCGTTCAGTTACTGGCCTAGCGCCTTCCCAAGTCTGCTGCACGCTATTGGCGAAGGTGTCGAACAGGCCGCCTCCGGGGAATCTCCGCAGGTGAAGCACGGGCGCCATGTAGGCACCGATGCCGTACACGTGAGTGTTGGCCAACATCTCGTCGTCGGCACGGTAGATCGAGTTGTAGAGCACGGTGTCGTGCAGACGGAACGTAATCTCGGGATGGCGAACAAGGTCTGGTGTTCGCGCCACCTAAGCGGAACAAGGTGCGTGACGTGCCCTTGCCGGATCGTGTGGCGCACATCCTGAAACAACACATCGAGGCGTTCCCCCCGGTAGAGATCACCCTGCCTTGGCTTCGGACAGACGGTGCGCCCGTCACGAAGCAGCTGCTGTTCACTCGTCTCGACGGTGCCGGCGCAGTTCGGCGGACCGACTTCAACGTCCGGACGTGGAAGCCTGCCCTTGTCGCGACTGGGGTGATCCCTCAACCGCTGCCGGGTGAGCGCCACCAGGCGGCCCGCGAACACGGCATGCATGCCCTGCGGCACTTCTACGCCTCGGTCCTGCTGGACGCTGGCGAAAACATCAAGGCGCTGAGCCACTATCTCGGGCACAACGATCCAGGGTTCACGCTCCGGGTCTACACGCACCTCATGCCTAGCAGTGACGCCCGCGCCTGGAAAGCTGTGGACGGCCTCTACGAAGGCGCCCTTCCAACGCCGAACTCCCAATAGCTGCTGCCCCGGTCCGGGATGCGCCTACGTCTGGTCAATCCGACAGAGCTCTTGGAGTCCTCGCACTGTGCGATGCCTCAGAGGCGACACCCGATCCGTTGCTGAGGCCGTCCCTACTACGGAAGGTTACGTGTGCGGTTGCTGCTGAGCTGAGGTGTCGCTGAGCTCAGATTACGCAAGACTCGGCTCGTAGGTCCTCATCGTTCCCGCAACGCAACTGTCGTTTGCGGCAGGAGGGGAGGGGCGTCTCACTCGGGAACTCCTAGCCTGCACCCACAAGGGTGCAGGCCTGCGTGTTCCTCTTCGCTTTCCCCTCCCTTCTGCAGCATTGCACTGATTCCCTCTCCCCTGCCATGAGCGGGCCAGGATGCGGTTCCCCAACGCAAGTCTTCGAAAGCTGACTCAAGGTCAGCGTCGCTCGAAATTGAAAAGTCCACTTGCATGGCGATCAAGCGCCACGCCGCCCACGTGACTTGCCCCTGAAACTCCTCAATAAACCCCTCCTCCTCAACCTTGCTCGTTACACCCCCATGGGCAATTCTACTTCTGATGGAATAAAGTTCTTCGTATCTCTTTGCACGGATCGAACGCGATTGAGGATTATCGTCCAACAGGGCAAAGCGCTCTTTCATGGCACGTCCGGGAAGTCCACTCTTCGACCCAATCAGAGCATCAAGAGCCACCCCTAGCGCAAGCGTCGCGTCATCCGGGTTCGAAGACCAAAACGCCTCGGAGAACCACCTTGCGGCTACTCCTACGCGGCGGTAGATTGGCCCCTGATTGGAAAGCGAGTTCAGGACCTCATTACACAGATCACTGTTCGACAAGACGTCGGTCAGGGGCACCGGGTCCGCGCTGTACCAGTGGCGACCACCCTCCTTTCCGACTACGTCATATATCAAAGGACGACTATACAGTTCGACTATTGCGTCCTTTCTTTGCATACTCCTCTCCACGGCGCCGCGATCGAGCATTAGGCCTCGCACGCCTGGACGATTCCAAGTTCCCCGAGCAGCGTAAAGCTTGTGTTTCTTCTTATCCGTGTCCAGCAGGAGAGCGGTATCGATGAGCGCTTCGAATCGCCGGGACGCCTGCTCGAACGCCATCCCGCGTTGGCCCGGCACAAGCGTGGCAAAGCAAACGGGTGGAGGCTGGTGACTCTGCTGGCTAACGAAGTCCGCCACGATTTCTCTTGCTGCAGCCGCTCGTCCACCCAATTCGACAACAACATCAGCGAAGTTGGACCCCGCCTCACCGATGACACATTTGTTACCCAGCAGGCGCGGCGCGCCATCCCAGCCGACGTTAGCGACGGGGAACACCACCAATGCAGGGCTCGGCTTAAGGAGCTTCGAGATCTCTCTGTCGATGAAGGCTCGGAGATCTCTGGCTTCGGATGCTGCGACACAAAAGGAGGCGACTAACCCCCAGAGTTCTTCTACGTCCCACCGGTCACGCGCGGACGCTTGGCCGAGTACCGCCTCGACTGCCTCTTCATAGGCAGAAATGCCCTCAGGCGTCATTGTCACTGGGCCATTGGTTGAGTCCAGAGCCGCACCCTCCGACTGGCGGTACTCAGGCACGAACCAGCCGTGGGTCCATGGGTCGGTGCCGGGCGCCTCCGTGATCGTCGCAGCGGCTTTGGCCAGAAGGTCAGCTATGTGCTGGCGAGACACTCCCATGCCGACACTTTGTCAGGAGTGGCTTGCTCAGGCGAGGGGTTTTGCGAACCACTCGGACAGCGTCGTGCGATCTGGAGGCTGTGCGCAAATTGGCAACTCGGGCCGGCTTTGGGCCTGACCGAAATGTGCACCAGTGGCCCCTGGTCGTACCCACCGCGGGACCCGGCTGGGGAGATAGTGCTCGGCCGGGAAACCGACCGCCCCAGCCACGGTGCACCCCTTGTCAACATCAGGCGGGGGTCTGCTGTGCGCACGGCACTGGCCGACCGGGCTGGAGCGAGGCGGAGCCATTCGCACGGACCAGGCCGGGGCTGAGCGGTGCTTCACCTCTGTCCGGCTACTCTCTCGGGTTTACTAACGCTCCGACGGCCCAGAGACGGCCCAGAGCCAGCGAGACGCGCCGGGGCCGACGGTCCACGACCGTCGGCCCCAAGGGTTCTTCTCGCCGAAAACCAGCGCTGACCAGCGGCTACAGCACCGGCAGGTTCTTCCGCAGCTCGAAGGCGGTCACCTCGGAGCGGTACTCCTCCCACTCCGACTTCTTGTTGCGCAGGAAGAAGTCGAAGACGTGTTCGCCCAGGGTTTCGGCGACGAGGTCGCTGTTCTCCATGAGGGTCAGGGCCTCGCCGAGGTTCTGCGGGAGGGGCTCGATGCCCATCGCGCGGCGTTCGGCGTTGGAGAGGGCCCAGACGTCGTCCTCGGCTCCGGGCGGGAGCTCGTAGCCCTCCTCGATGCCCTTGAGGCCGGCGGCCAGCAGGACGGCGTACGCCAGGTACGGGTTGGCGCCGGTGTCCAGCGAGCGGACCTCCACGCGCGCGGAGCCGGTCTTGCCGGGCTTGTACATGGGGACGCGGACGAGGGCGCTGCGGTTGTTGTGGCCCCAGCAGATGTACGAGGGGGCCTCGCCGCCGGCGCCGGCGGTGCGCTCGGAGCCGCCCCAGATGCGCTTGTAGGAGTTGACCCACTGGTTGGTGACCGCGGAGATCTCCGCCGCGTGCTTGAGCAGGCCCGCGATGAAGGAACGGCCGACCTTGGAGAGCTGGTACTCGGCGCCGGACTCGTAGAACGCGTTGCGGTCGCCCTCGAAGAGGGAGAGGTGGGTGTGCATGCCGGAGCCGGGGTGCTCGGAGAACGGCTTCGGCATGAAGGTCGCATGGACGCCCTGCTCCAGCGCCACCTGCTTCATGACCAGGCGGAACGTCATGATGTTGTCGGCCGTCGAGAGGGCGTCGGCGTAGCGGAGGTCGATCTCCTGCTGGCCCGGGGCGCCCTCGTGGTGGGAGAACTCGACGGAGATGCCCATCGACTCCAGCATGGTGATCGCCTGGCGGCGGAAGTCCATGCCGACGTTGGTCGGGGTGTGGTCGAAGTAGCCCGAGTTGTCCGCCGGGATGGGGCGGGAGCCGTCGAGGGGGCGGTCCTTCAGCAGGAAGAACTCGATCTCCGGGTGGGTGTAGAAGGTGAAGCCCAGGTCGGAGGTGCGGGCGAGGGCGCGCTTGAGGACGTAGCGCGGGTCGGCGAAGGACGGGGAGCCGTCCGGCATGAGGATGTCGCAGAACATGCGGGCGGTGCCGGGGGTCTCCGCGCGCCAGGGCAGCACCTGGAAGGTGGACGGGTCCGGCTTGGCGATCATGTCCGACTCGTAGACGCGGGCGAAGCCCTCGATGGCGGAGCCGTCGAAGCCGATGCCCTCGTCGAAGGCCTGCTCCAGCTCGGCGGGGGCCACGGCCACGGACTTCAGGAAGCCCAGCACGTCGGTGAACCACAGGCGCACGAACCGGATGTCGCGCTCCTCCAACGTCCGGAGCACGAACTCCTGCTGCTTGTCCATCTTCCGCTTCCCCATCCTTGCTGGTCAGGCCGCCTTCGCCCGCGTATCGCGGAGCCGGGCGGTCGGGCACCCGAGCATCACACCACAACACCGTTTCACGCGCGTTGCGGACCTTGATCGCCCGGCCGTCCCCGACCTGAACGCCTCTCGTACGGCAGGTGTACTGCTCTGTCGCCCATCTTGCCTGCTGGCCGCGACATCCGTAATGGCCAAAGGGCGTCGGGAGTGCTCAGGGCGTGTTCCGGGAGTGAGGGACGACACGGCCATTTAATTTGCATCTCAGATGCAAGTTTCAATACCGTTTCGATCAGTTGAGCGATCGAACCCCTCGAGGAGTCCCGATGCTGTCCGAGCAGTCAGCAGCCACCGTCCGCGCCACCCTGCCCGCCGTGGGCGCGGCCATCGGCGAGATCACCGAGCGCTTCTACGCCCGGCTCTTCGAGGCCCACCCCCTACTGCTGCGCGACCTGTTCAACCGCGGCAACCAGGCCGCCGGCACCCAGAAGCAGGCCCTCGCCGGCTCCATCGCGGCCTTCGCCACCCACCTGGTGGACAACCCCGAGCAGCGCCCCGACCTGATGCTGGAGCGCATCGCCCACAAGCACGCCTCGCTGGGCATCACGCCGGAGCAGTACCCGATCGTCCACGAACACCTGTTCGCCGCCATCGCCGAGATCCTCGGTGACGCGGTCACCGCCGAGGTCGCCGCCGCCTGGACCGAGGTCTACTGGCTGATGGCCAACGCCCTCATCGCCATCGAGAAGCGCCTGTACGCGCAGAGCGAGCAGCAGGGCCGGCGGGAGTGGAAGGTCGTCGAGCGGATCGACGAGACCGCCGACGTGGCCACCTTCAAGCTGCGCCCGGTGGACGACGGCCCGGTGCCCGGCTACCGCGCCGGACAGTACGTCTCGGTCGGCGTCACGCTCCCGGACGGCGCCCGCCAGATCCGCCAGTACAGCCTGACCGCGGCCCCCGGCTCGCCCGAGCGGCAGTTCGCCGTCAAGCGGGTGAGCGGCGCCGGCGCCGGCCCCGACGGCGAGGTCTCCGGCCACCTGCACGCCCACGTGCGCGAGGGTGACGTCCTGCAGCTCTCGGCCCCCTACGGCGATCTGGTCCTGGAGGACACCGAGGCACCGCTGCTGCTCGCCTCCGCGGGCATCGGCGTCACCCCGATGATCGCCATCCTGGAGCAGCTCACCCTCACCGGCCACCAGGCCCCGGTGACCGTGGTGCACGCCGACCGCTCCCCCGCCGCGCACGCCCTGCGCGCCGACCACGAGGCCTACGCGGCCAAGCTGCCCGAGGGGCGGTCGGTCTTCTTCTACGAGCAGGACGCCGAGGGCGCCGGGCGGCCCGGCCTGGTCGACCTCGCCGACGTCGACGTCCCGGCCGGCGCGCACGCCTACCTGTGCGGTCCGCTGCCCTTCATGCGCGCGGTGCGTACCCAGCTGATCGACAAGGGTGTGGCCCCCGCCGACATCCACTACGAGGTCTTCGGCCCGGACCTCTGGCTGGCCAAGGGCTGACCCCGGCACCGACGGGCGAGCGGGCGCCCCGTGGGACCTCACCGGTCCCGCGGGGCGCCCCGCCGTTGCCCTTCCGGCCGTGCCGCCCGGGCACGGCCACCCGGTGCCGCCCGGGCACAGCCACCACCCGTCCGCCCCGCCAGGGAGCGCACCACGCCCTACACGGGCGCCTTCCCGATGCCCAGCAGCAGCGGGCCCGTCGGTTCCACGACGATGTCCTGGACGGTCACCGGGTCCAGTGCCGCGTAGAACGCCTCCTGGGCCTGGCGCAGGACGCCCCGCAGGCGGCACCCCGAGCTGAGCGGGCAGGCCGTGACGCCCTGCCCGGTGCCCTCGCAGTCGACGACGTCCCCCACGCCCTCGAAGGCGCGCACCACGGCGCCCACGGACGCCGTGCGGCCCTTTTCGGTCAGGGTCAGGCCGCCGCCCCGGCCGCGGCGGGCGTCGACGAGACCCATGTGCTGGAGTTCGGCGACGACCTTGGCGGCGTGCGTGTAGGGCACGTCCATGTCCCCCGCGACCTGGCGGGTCGTGGGGCTGGCGTCGCCGACGACGGTGAGGCGCATCAGGATGCGCAGGGCCAGGTCGGTGGAGCGCAACAGACGCATACCACGAGCGTAGGTAATAGGCATCCGCGGTTCAAATTATCGGGTCTGCCCCGCCCTCACTGCGGAAGGGGCCGCCACGCCGACTACGATCGGCACGCCCCTTCGTCCCCTTCCCTTTCGCCAGAAGGACACGCCTCATGGGTTCCGCCAAGAACAGCAGCGCGGCCGCGCGCAAGGCCCGCATCGACGAGATGCGGCGCGCCGAGCGCAGCCGCGAGCGCCGCAACCGGATGCTCACCGTCGCCGCGAGCGTGGTCGTCGTCGCCGGTCTCGCCGTCGGCGGTGTGGTGCTGGTGAACTCGCAGTCGGGCAAGAAGGACTCGGCCTCGAGCAGCGACGGCAAGGGCGGCTCGTCCGGGGACTCCGGGCACTTCACCACCGGCTCGGACGGGGTGCGGACCTGGTCCGGGAAGCTGTCGCGGACGCACGTGACGACCAAGGTGTCGTACCCGATGCACCCGCCGGTCGGCGGCAACCACAACCCGGTCTGGCTGAACTGCAACGGCGACGTCTACACCAAGCCGGTGCAGGACGAGAACGCCGTGCACGCGCTGGAGCACGGCGCGGTCTGGGTGACGTACACCGCCAAGGCGGCGAAGGCGGACGTCGACGCGCTCTCGGCCAAGGTGAAGAAGACGCCGTACTCGCTGATGAGCCCGTACGAGAACCAGGCCGCCCCGCTGATCCTGTCGGCCTGGGGCCACCAGGTGAGCGTGAAGAGCGCGAGCGACCCGGAGGTGGACAAGTTCTTCGCCACCTACGTGCAGGGCAAGCAGACGCCCGAGCCGGGCGCCTCGTGCACGGGCGGGATGATGAAGTGAGGCGGCAGCACATCGGCTGGGCGGCCGGCGCCGCCGCCGCGGTGCTGGTCGCCGCCGGCGCGATCACGTACGCGGTCGCCGAGGACGGCGGATCGGGCGCGCGGACGCCGGGCGCGGAGTCCGCCGACGCCGGGTTCGCGCGGGACATGGCCGTGCACCACCAGCAGGCCGTGGAGATGTCGTACATCGTGCGCGACCGCACCAGGAACGTGGAAGTGCGGCGGCTCGCCTACGACATCGCGCAGACGCAGGCCAACCAGCGCGGGATGCTGCTGGGCTGGCTCGACCTGTGGGAGCTGCCGAAGGTGTCGGCCGAGCCGCCGATGACCTGGATGGGCATGGGCGACATGGCCTCCGGCAAGGACGGCGCGCTGATGCCGGGCATGGCGACCAACACCGAGCTGAAGAAGCTGCGGTCCCTCAGCGGCAAGCAGGCCGAGGTCTTCTACCTCCAGCTGATGACGGCCCATCACAAGGGCGGCATCCACATGGCCGAGGGCTGTGTCGCCAAGTGCACGGTGGGCGTGGAGAAGAGGCTCGCGCAGGGCATGGTCGACGCGCAGCAGTCGGAGATCCAGCTGATGGCCGACATGCTCAAGGAACGGGGCGCACAACCCCGTTCGTAACCCCGCCGCACGGACGAAAAGCCCAAATCGTCACATCTGACGGTTCCTTGGGTTTCTCTTGACCTTTGCGTTCCCCTGACATGAACGGTTCATCGCAAAAGTGGCCCCCATCGTGTGATCCATTCGCAGGCCTACGCCGCCGCGGGCCGGTGCGCGGATCCACGACGTAACAGCCACTACATGCATGCGAATCGCATCGCAGGGGGTTCTATGAGATCCAACCGCGCCACCGTGCGCGCCGGCGTGAGCATGGCAGCGGCGCTGCCCATGATCGCCGGAGCGCTGGCGCTCGGCATACCCGCGGCGCACGCCGCGGACACCCCGGCCCGTGACGCGCTGGCGGGCACCAAGCCCGCGTGGGCCACGGCCAAGGCGGACAAGGGTGCCACTGCCGACAGCTCGCACGTCAGCGCCCGGGTGTACCTGGCCGGCCGGGACAAGGCCGGGCTCGCCGCCTACGCCAAGGCCGTGTCCGACCCCAGCTCGCCGCTGTACGGCAAGTACCTGAGCGCCAAGAAGGCGCAGGCCCGTTTCGGAGCCACCAAGGCGCAGGTCGCGGCGGTCAAGTCCTGGCTGAAGTCGGCCGGGCTCCAGATCACCGAGGTCACCTCGCACTACGTCGCCGTCTCCGGTGACGTCGCCGCCGTCGAGAAGGCGTTCGGCACCCAGATGCACAACTTCGCCAAGGGCTCGAAGACCTACCGCGCCCCGGCGAAGACCGCCACGGTGCCGGCCGGTCTGCGGGGCGCCGTCCTGACGGTCACCGGCCTGGACAGCGCGCCGCACAAGTCGAACCACGACGACCAGCTGCCGCCCCCGGACGCCGTGTTCAAGAACTCCGGGCCGTTCTCCTCGTACTTCGGCTCGAACATCGCGAGCACGCTGCCCGACGCGTACGGCCAGAAGATCCCGTACGCGATCAAGGGCTACACCGGCAAGCAGCTGCGTGCCGCCTACGGCGCGGGCGACTACACCGGCAAGCACGTCCGTGTCGCGATCACCGACGCGTACGCCTCGCCGACCATCGCCTTCGACGCCGGCAAGTACGCGGTGAAGCACGGCGACGCTGCCTGGCAGACCAGCCAGCTGCACCAGGTGCTGCCGAAGAACTACACGAAGACCGAGGAGTGCGGCGCGGCCGGCTGGTACGGCGAGGAGACCCTCGACGTCGAGGCCGTGCACGCCGTCGCGCCGAGCGCCGACGTCACGTACGTGGGCGCCGCGTCCTGCTACGACGACGACCTGCTCGACTCGCTCAGCAAGGTCGTCGACAAGCACCTGGCCGACATCGTCTCCAACTCGTGGGGCGACATCGAGGCCAACCAGACGCCGGACCTCGCGGCCGCCTACGACCAGGTGTTCCAGCTGGGCGCGGTGCAGGGCATCGGCTTCTACTTCTCCTCCGGTGACAACGGCGACGAGGTCGCCAAGACCGGTACGAAGCAGGTCGACACCCCGGCCAACTCGGCGTGGGTGACCGCGGTCGGCGGTACCTCGCTGGCCGTCGGCAAGGGCGACAAGTACCAGTGGGAGACCGGCTGGGGCACCGAGAAGGCGACCCTGTCGGCGGACGGCAAGAGCTGGACGAACTTCCCCGGCGCGTACACCTCGGGCGCGGGCGGTGGCACCAGCAAGACGGTGCCGCAGCCGTACTACCAGAAGAACGTCGTCCCGAAGGCGCTGGCCACGGCCAACAACGCCGCCGGCAACCGCGTCGTCCCGGACATCGCGGCCATCGCCGACCCGAACACCGGCTTCCTGGTCGGCCAGACCCAGACCTTCCCCGACGGCAGCGAGCAGTACAGCGAGTACCGCATCGGCGGCACCTCGCTGGCCGCCCCGGTGATCGCGGCGGTCCAGGCCCTGGCCCAGGAGGCGGGCGGCGGCAAGGCGATCGGCTTCGCCAACCCGTCGATCTACGCCAAGTCCGGCAAGCAGGGCGTCTTCCACGACGTCACGGACCAGCCGACCGGCACCGACCTGGCCGTGGCCCGGATCGACTTCGTGAACGGCTTCGACGCCGCCGACGGGCTCGCGACCTCGGTCCGCAGCCTCGGCAAGGACAGCTCGCTGTCCGCGGTGAAGGGCTACGACGACGTCACCGGCGTGGGCTCGCCCGCGAACGGCTACGTCCAGTCCTACCGCCGGCACTGATCCGCCGCGCCGGTGACCGACTGACCCGGTAGAGGGGGGGGGGGGGGGGGGGGGGGGGGGGGGGGGGGGGGGGGGGGGGGGGGGGGCGGGGGGGGGGGGGGGGGGGGGGGCGGCCCCCCCCCCCCCCCCCCGCCCCCTATCGCGTCTCTCTGACGATTACACTGGGCGCGTGCCTGCCTTGAACTTCTGGTCGATCTATCAGCATGGCTTCGCCCGCGTCGCCGCGTGCACGGGTCACACGGTCATCGCGGACCCGCCCGCCAACGCCGAAGCGGTCCTGCGCCACGGCCGCCGGTGCGCCGGGGAGGGGGTGGCCGTCGCCGTCTTCCCGGAGATGGGGCTGTGCGGCTACTCGATCGAGGACCTGCTGCTCCAGGACGCGCTGCTCGACGAGGTCGAGCAGGCGCTCCTCGACGTCGTGGCCGGCTCGGCCGACCTGCTGCCGGTCCTGGTCGTCGGGGCGCCGCTGCGCCACCGCAACCGGGTCTACAACTGCGCGGTGATCGTGCACCGCGGCCGGGTCCTGGGTGTCGTGCCCAAGTCGTACCCGCCGAACTACCGCGAGTTCTACGAGCGCCGGCAGATCGGCGACGGCGCCGACGAGCGCGGCGGCTCGATCCGGCTCGGCGGCGAGTCCGTACCGTTCGGCGTGGACCTGCTGTTCGCGGCCGAGGACGTGCCCGGGCTCGTGCTGCACGCGGAGATCTGCGAGGACATGTGGGTGCCGGTGCCGCCCAGCGCCGAGGCCGCCCTCGCCGGTGCGACCGTCCTGGTCAACCTCTCGGGCAGCCCGATCACCGTCGGGCGGGCCGAGGACCGCAAGCTGCTGTGCCGCTCGGCGTCCTCCCGCTGCCTGGCCGCGTATGTCTACGCGGCGGCCGGTCTCGGCGAGTCGACCACCGACCTGTCCTGGGACGGCCAGGCCATGGTCTACGAGAACGGCGTGCTGCTCGCCGAGACCGAGCGGTTCCCGCTCGACGACAGTCGTGCGGTGGCCGACGTGGACCTCGACCTGCTGCGCCAGGAGCGGCAGCGGATGGGCACGTTCGACGACAACCGCCGTACCCACGGCGCGCGCACCCGTGACTTCCGGACGATCGCCTTCGAGCTCGACCCGCCGCTCACCGACCTGGGGCTGCGCCGCCGCCTGGAGCGCTTCCCGTTCGTCCCGGCCGACGCCGACCGGCTCGCCCTCGACTGCTACGAGGCGTACAACATCCAGGTGGCGGGCCTCCAGCAGCGCCTGGCCGCCATCGGCGGACCCAAGGTGGTCATCGGCGTCTCCGGCGGACTCGACTCCACCCACGCGCTGATCGTCGCCGCCCGCGCGATGGACCGCGCGGGCCGCCCGCGCAGCGACATCCTCGCCTGGACCCTGCCCGGCTTCGCCACCAGCGACCACACCAAGGACAACGCGCACAAGCTGATGCGCTCGCTCGGCGTCACCGCGGCCGAACTGGACATCACGCCGACGGCTCGGCTGATGCTGACGGAGATGGACCACCCCTTCGCCGCCGGCGAGCCGGTGTACGACGTCACCTTCGAGAACGTGCAGGCGGGTCTGCGCACGGACTACCTCTTCCGGCTCGCCAACCAGCGCGGCGGCATCGTGCTCGGCACCGGCGACCTGTCCGAGCTGGCGCTCGGCTGGTCCACGTACGGCGTGGGCGACCAGATGAGCCACTACAACGTCAACTCGGGCGTGCCGAAGACGCTGATGCAGCACCTGATCCGCTGGGTCATCAGCAGCGGCCAGTTCGACGAGGAGACCGGCCGGACGCTCGCCGCGATCCTCGACACCGAGATCAGCCCCGAGCTGGTCCCGGGCGAGGAGATGCAGTCGACGGAGTCGAAGATCGGCCCGTACGCGCTGCACGACTTCACGCTCTTCCACGTGCTGCGCTACGGCTTCCGGCCGTCGAAGATCGCCTTCCTGGCCTGGCACGCCTGGCACGACCCGGAGGCCGGCGACTGGCCGCCGAACTTCCCGGACGCCAAGCGGGTGGCGTACGACCTCCCGGAGATCCGGCAGTGGCTGGAGGTCTTCTGCCGCCGCTTCTTCGCCTTCGCGCAGTTCAAGCGCTCGGCCATGCCGAACGGCCCGAAGGTCTCGGCGGGCGGCTCCCTCTCCCCGCGCGGCGACTGGCGCGCCCCGTCCGACGGCAACGCCCGGGCCTGGCTGCGCGACCTGGCCCGGTTCGACGCGCCTACGACTTGAGCGCGTCCACGAAGGGGGCCCAGGCGGCCGCGCCGAGCAGGAGGGCGGGGCCGTCCGGGACCTTGGAGTCACGGACGGGGACGAGGCCGGGGATGTCTCGGGCGACTTCCAGGCAGTTGCCGCCGCTTTCGTTGCTGTAGCTGCTCTTGAACCAGAGAGCTTCACTCAAGTCGGTCCGGATGCATGCCATTTCGGAATTCCTCTGCCGCTGCCTTGATCATGGCGAGGGACGTGTCCGGTGACAGCGCCACGGCCCTCAGGTGATCGTAGGCCTTGCGGTACTGCTCCACGAGGGCCGGATCGTCGACGGTGTCCCCGCTGTAGGACGCCTCGGTGTAGACGAGCGGCGGGGCGTCCGGGAACGTCATGGTCATGATGGAAGCGGCCATCAAGGGATACGCCCGCTGCTTCCGCGGAACGATCTGCGGAGTGATCCGGCGCCGGTCCGCCAGGCCCCCGACACGGTCGAGCTGCGCGGCCATGTCCTCGGCTCCCAGGAGCGGCTGGGTGAGCAGCGACTCGTGCAGGATGACCCAGTACTCAGGTGTGCGGTGGTCGGCCTCGAAGAGTTCGGCACGCGCCATGCGGGCCTCGACCTTCTCCTTCACCTCGGCCTCAAGGGACAGGGGAAGGCCCGCCAGGATGATCGCCCGCGCGTACGCCGGAGTTTGCAGCAACCCGGGCAGGACAGTGGGGCACCACTCCTCGATGGTCCTGGCGTGCTTCTCCGCCTCCAGGACCTTTTCGAAGTACTCGGCGTGCCCCGCGCGGCGCGCCCTACGCACATCCTCACAGTGCCGCTCGAAGTAGCCGTCGGTCCCCAGGACCCGGTCCACGTGCCGGGCCAGATCCATCGGCATGCGCCGCTTGCCGTGCTCGATGTCGCTGAGGTGCGACTTGCCGTAGAAGCTGCCCTCGACCAGCCGCTCGAGAGAGAGGCCCGCGGCCTCCCGCTGCCACCTCAACTCCTTGCCTTGAAGTTCTCCCCTCCCTTCGCAAGCTCAGGAAGGGGATTCCCGTCTACCTTTCGGCGACAGGCTTGACGGTTTTACCCGCCCTACGACCGCGCCTTCCGGCGGCCGGGACCTCCACGATGATGTGGCCGATCCGGTACAGGTGCAGGATGTTCCGGGCTGCGTTCCAGTCAGCGTTGCTGACGAATCCGCAGTGTGGGTTCTTGCACACGAACTTCTCTTGGCTCTCTCGGCTGCCGGGGGTGGTGAAGCCGCAGGCTGAGCATCGCTGGGAGGTGTACGGGGCGGGGACCTTGACGAGCCGGCCGCCGTTGCGGGCGGTCTTGTACGTCAGCATCGTCACGGTCCGGCCCCAGGCCTCCTGGGCGATGGAGCGGTTCGTCCCGGCTTTCGCGGTGCCTCCGTTACGCAGGAACTTTCCTTCGTTTTCGGGGTCGGGTCTGGGGGCTGGGGCTTTGGTCATGCCGAGGATGTTGAGCTGTTCGACCACGATCACGCCGTATGTGCGGGCGAGGTTGGTGGTCGTCTGGTGCTGCCAGTCGAGGGCTCGTCGCGTGGCTGTTGCTCGGAGCTGTTTGATCTGGTCATAGGTGTGCTGCAAACGCTTGGAGGTTTTCTCTCCGCGCTTGTGGAAGGTCTTGCGGTGTGCGGCCTGCCGCTCCAGCTTGAGGAGCTTGGCCTTCTCCCTCTCGGTGAGCCACTTGTCCCGGTCGGCGGTGCCGTCGGGCAGGCGGGGGGCACGCCCGTGGTCCTGGTGGTCCTCGGGCACGCCCGTGGTCCTGGTGGTCCTCATTGGACAGGGCGAGGGGGATGTTCACTCCGGCGTCGATGCCGACTTCGGGTCCCTGGTGCGGCTTGGGGGCGCGTTCGAGCGTCCTGACGCGGAAGGCGATGTGCCAGCCCAGCGCGTCCTTGACGAGCCGGGCACCGGTGATCCGGTTCTCCTTGTTCGCCCGCTTGCCCACGGGCAGGTCTTTCGTCCAGCGGAAGCGGACCCGTCCCACCTTGGGGATGTTGACCATGCCCCAGCGGCGGTGCACGCGGACGATGTTCAGGTCCCGGCCCTGGGGAATGTCCACGGACATCGCGGAACGGAAGCGGCCCTTGTAGGCCGGTTCTTCGGCCCGGCCTTCCCAGCAGTTGCCCCAGGCCCGCAAGTACGTCTTCAAGACGGCCTGCGCGGCTTGCGCGGGCAGCACGGCGAGGTAATCGAGATCCTTGCGGCCCTGCCGGATCGCCGCGTCGGCGGCGGTCAGCTTCGTGTCGCTCCTCGGTGTCATCTGCCACCAGGAGTGCAGGCAGTTCCACAGGGTGCGGGCCGCGTGCGCCTGCTCGTCCAGGACCCGGACCTCGGCAGGACTGAGCGCCAGCCGGGCACGATGCCCGAACTGCCGTTTGACCAAGCCGAGTTCCGAGGTCATGCGATCACTCTAGCATTTGGTTCATGTCACCCCGATGGAATCCCAATCCTGATGTACGCACCGGGCGTCACGTCGTATGCAACCTGCATGTCCACTTGGTTTTCGTCACCAAGTACCGCCGCAAGGCCATGACGGACGCCATGCTGACGCGATGCGAAGAGATCATGCGAGAGGTCTGTACGGACTTCGAGGCCGAGCTGAAGCAGTTCAACGGCGAGGAGGACCACGTACACCTTCTCGTGCACTACCCGCCGAAGGTCCAGCTCTCCAAGCTGGTCAACTCTCTCAAGGGCGTTTCCGCCCGGCTGCTGCGCAAGGAATACGACGCGCACGTGCGCCGGTACCTGTGGGGCGGCCACTTCTGGTCAGGCTCGTACTTCGCCGGAAGCTGCGGCGGGGCACCCCTGACCGTCGTGGAGCAGTACATCGAGAATCAGAAGCGCCCCGTGGGCTGAGCAGAACACTGCGGACCCGTGCCCATGGCGCGGGTCAGAGCAGTCCTGAGATGGCCTCCACCCCCGGCGTAAACGCCGGAGCACTGGCCAAGATCAAAGGTAGAAGTCGGGGACGCTGATCGAACCGTCGATGTCCTTGCGTCGGACCACGTGCTCACCGCCGTAACTCACCGTGCCGTTTCCGCCGCTCGCGTCGCGGACGCGAACCGGCTTCCACGGTAGCGAGCGGGGCGACACTCTGTGAGGTGTTCGTAACTCACCGCACGGAAGGCCACGGCCCACATGCCCGACCACTCCCCCACGGTGCCCTTCGAGCTCGCGCTGCTCGCCACTCCCGAGGCCGTACCCGAGCTGCGCCGCCGTCTCGGCGGGTACGGCTTCGAAGTCCTGCTGTGCGTGACCGAGTTACTCACGAACGTCCTCGACCACCTGGGCGAGGGCACCCCAATGACGGTCCGGGTCACCGGCGCGCCGTGCGGCCGCACCCGCGTCGAGGTGACCGACCCGGACGCGCGCGCCCTCCCCGTCCTCCTGGCGGCGACCGACACCGCCGAGTCCGGCCGGGGCCTGACCCTGATCGACGCTCTCGCCCAGCGGTGGGGCGTCGACCAGGGGCCGGGCCACAAGACGGTGTGGTGCGAGCTGCCTGCCCAGAAAGTCATGAACATGCCCGGAACTGTGGCCTCCACCACGGCGGAAGGGGTCCCGACCTGGTGAGATCGCCGGGTGCTCGGTCTACTCCTCCGCTTCCTGCCCTTCTGGGTCCGCGAACCCCTCTTCATCCTGATCGGCTCGGTCTTCGGCGTGCGCATCATGTATCTCGCCGTCCACGACCACGACTGGAAGGCGGCCGGGATCGGCACGGTGTTCCTCGTGTTCACCGCGATCCGGGTCCACACGGTGGTCAAGGCGCTCCGCGCACGCCGAAACCCGAGCCCGCCCCCGGCTCCCGCTGTCGCTCGGACTCCGGCTCCGGCTCCGGCTCCGGCCCCGGCCCCGGCCCAACTCCAAGCGCAGGCCCCGGCTCCGGCCGTGGCCGGACCGCCGCCTTCCCCCGCCGCACCGGAGAAGGACCACAACGCATGGGGTCAGGCCCTCGCCGCCTTCGGCGTGTTCGGGGCGCTCGCGGCGACGGTATGGCTGGGCCCGCACATGCTGCCGGCCGACGACGACACGGCGCACCCCGCCTCGTGTTCGGACTCGAAGGACTCGGAGCACGAGAAGCTGCCGAAGGCGTACGCGAGGACACCCGGGGCCGTGACCGGTGATGAGCTGTGCGAGGCGCTGAACCGACCGGATCTCGCCCGGCTCCTCGGGACGCCCGGGGAGACCGCGACCACGGCCTACGGCAACAGCGGCACGGCTGCCCTGACCGACGGGAAGGTCGCGGAGCCGGAGGCGCAGATCGAGTTCGACACGTACACCGTGAATCTCTCGGCCAGTTACAACCACTTGTCGACCGCCCAGTACGTGCGGCTGTTCGACATCGCGGGCGACCGGGTCGAGAAGGATGTCAAGACGCTCAAGGTCCTCGGCAGGCCCGCGTTCTTCTCCTCGGACCACACGATGAAGTTCGAGATCGACTTCAGCCAGGAGCACAAGAGCGCACCGGCCCAGCAGGGCCCCCTGGCCAGGTCGCTGTCCATCGCCCTCGACCGCGAGGACCGGGGCGGCTCCTACGACATCACCGTGTGGAGCGAGTCCGGCGCCCTCCCGCCCGACGCCGCCCTCGTCGACATAGCCGAGAAGGTCCTCCCGACGATCACCGAAAGAGGCGGCCGCTGAGCCGTTCCGCGCGGCGGGCGGGCCCCGGCCCTCGGCTCAGGGATGCAGCACGCCCGCCTGCTCCGGTACGTGGGTCGCGACCACGCGGCCCTCGTGGGCGACCTCATGGCGGCGGTCCACCGCACAGGCCACCCCCGCCACCCCGAGCC
>NZ_JAJSZC010000138.1:0-20614 GCF_036815105.1 Streptomyces sp. IBSBF 3136 | reverse complement strand
GATTTTTGGCACGCTGTTGAGTTCTCAAGGAACGGTCGCTTCCTTTGTACTCACCCTCTCGGGCTTTCCTCCGGGCGCTTCCCTTCGATGTTTCAAACTCTATCAGGGTTTTTCCGTCTCCCTGACCACTCTCCCGCAGACATGCGGAAGCGATCCCGGGATAGGATCTGACGAGTTTGATTGCCGCTCGACGGGCGCACTTTCGTGGCGCTCCGTCCCGAGCAGGGTTACGACTGTACATGGGCCGTCGGAGCCCGTGCAAATCGATGCGGTTGGTGGTCTAGACCACCTGCTGGTAGGTTCCAGACGGAACCGTCACTTCCTTTGACCTAGGCTGCTGCTCAGTGCTCCGTCAGGGACAGGCTGTGACGGCCGTACCTGCAGCTCCACTCCTGGGAGGCTTCCCATGACCACCGTGACGTCCCCGCTCGCCGGACGCGCCATCGGACTGGCCGCCGTGCCGGATCCGGTCTTCTCCGGGGCCATGGTCGGCCCGGGCACCGCGATCGACCCGGCGCGTGAGCCCTCCGAGGCCGTCGCCCCCGTCGACGGGGTCATCGTCTCCCTCCACCCGCACGCGTTCGTCGTGGTCGACGAGAGCGGACACGGGGTGCTCACCCATCTCGGCATCGACACCGTTCAGCTCAACGGCGAGGGCTTCGAGCTGCTCGTCAGCAAGGGCGACACCGTCACGCGCGGTCAGAGCGTGGTGCGCTGGGACCCCGCAGCGGTCGAGGCGGCCGGCAAGTCGCCCGTGTGCCCCGTCGTGGCGCTCGAGGCCACCGCCGAATCCCTTTCCGGCCTCCGTGACAGCGGTGACGTGAAGGCCGGCGACAGCCTCTTCTCCTGGAACTGAAGACACCGCCCCCGCTGGGCGGCGTACCGGACAACCGACGCGGCGGCGGCGCCCGCCGCACTGATGGAGACGGGTGAGATGGAGACAACGCTGCGAGGCGTCGGCGTGAGCCACGGTGTGGCGATCGGCGAGGTTCGGCACATGGGGACGGCGGTGCTCGAACCGCCGGCCAAGCAGATCCCGGCGGAGGAGGCGGCGCGCGAGCAGGGGCGGGCGCGCCAGGCCGTGGACGCGGTCGCGGCCGACCTCATGGCGCGCGGCAACCTGGCGGGCGGTGAGGCCCAGGCGGTGCTCGAGGCGCAGGCCATGATGGCCCAGGATCCCGAGCTGATGGCGGACGTCGAGCGGCGGATCGCCGTGGGCAGCACGGCGGAGCGCGCGGTGTACGACGCTTTCGCGGCCTACCGCGAGCTGCTCGCCGGTGCCGGTGAGTACCTCGCCGGGCGCGTTGCCGACCTGGACGACGTGCGCAACCGCATCGTCGCCCGGCTGCTGGGCGTGCCGATGCCGGGGGTCCCGGACAGCGACCAGCCCTACGTGCTGGTGGCCCGTGATCTCGCTCCGGCCGACACGGCGCTGCTGGATCCGACCCTGGTGCTCGGCTTCGTGACCGAGGAGGGCGGGCCGACCAGCCACAGCGCGATCCTGGCGCGTGCGCTGGGCGTGCCGGCCGTGGTGGCGCTGCCGCACGCCGGCGAGCTGGCCGAGGGCACGGTGATCGCCGTGGACGGCAGCACGGGCGAGATCTTCGTGAACCCCGCCGAGGATAAGAAGGCGGAGCTGCGGGCGGCCGCCGCCGAACGCAAGGCCGCGCTGGCGGCTTCCACGGGGCCGGGCGCCACGGCCGACGGCCACAAGGTGCCCCTGCTGGCCAACGTCGGCGGCCCGGCGGACGTGCCCGCGGCGGTGGAGGCCGGGGCCGAGGGCGTCGGTCTGTTCCGCACCGAGTTCCTCTTCCTGGACGACAGCAAGAGCGCGCCGTCCGTGGAGAAGCAGGTGCAGGCCTACCGGCAGGTGCTGGAGGCGTTCCCCGAGGGCCGTGTGGTCGTGCGGGTGCTGGACGCGGGCGCGGACAAGCCGCTGGACTTCCTGACGCCGGCGGACGAGCCGAACCCGGCGCTGGGCGTGCGGGGGCTGAGGGCCCTGCTCGATCACCCGGAGGTGCTGCGCTCGCAGCTGACCGCGCTGGCGCGGGCCGCGGAGGGGCTGCCCGTCTACCTCGAGGTCATGGCGCCGATGGTGGCGGACCGTGCGGACGCCAAGGCGTTCGCCGACGCCTGCCGGGAGGCGGGGCTGCGGGCCAAGTTCGGTGCGATGGTGGAGATCCCGTCGGCGGCGCTGCGGGCGCGGTCCATCCTGCAGGAGGTCGAGTTCCTGTCGCTGGGCACGAACGACCTCGCGCAGTACACCTTCGCGGCCGACCGGCAGGTAGGTGCGGTGTCCCGGCTCCAGGACCCGTGGCAGCCCGCGCTGCTCGACCTGGTCGCGCTGTCCGCCGAGGCGGCCAGGGCCGAGGGCAAGAGCTGTGGTGTGTGCGGTGAGGCCGCGTCCGATCCGCTGCTGGCCTGTGTGCTGACGGGTCTGGGTGTCACCTCCTTGTCGATGGGTGCCGCGTCGATCCCCTACGTCCGGGCGACGTTGGCCAAGTACACGATGGCGCAGTGCGAGCGGGCCGCCGCCGCCGCGCGCGCGTCCGACAGTGCCGAGGAGGCGCGCGGCGCGGCTCGGGCGGTGCTCTCCGGGGAGTAGTGGCCGGCGAGTGGTCGTGCCGGCGCGGTGCGCCGGGTGCAGGGGCGTCCCGCCTTCGGGTGGGGCGCCCCTGGTGCTCTCAGTGGCGGTGGCTCGGTGCCGGGTTCCCGTCCCCCTCTCCCAGGTCGGGTGGGGAGCAGTAGTCGACGCCCGGTTCCGGGGAGATGGGCTCCCCGGATTCGGCGTCGGTGCAGTAGGCGTCGAAGACCTCGGAGGCGGTGAGCGGTTCCAGGGTGCCGCCGCGCAGGCGCCAGCCGTGGACGCGGTCGGTCGTGCCGGGGGCGCTGACCCGCATGACGAGTCCGCCGGGGCTGCGTGTGGCGAGGCCCAGGGCGAGGACGCTGGTGAATTCGAGGGCTTCGGCCTCGTCGAGTTCCGGGGTGCCATCGGTGCAGGCGTCGGCGTGCAGGACGGAGACGAGGGTGTCCGGTGGTCCCGAGACGCTGCAGACGAGGTGGCGGTCGCCGGGCGGGGCGGTGTCGAGGATGCGCCCGAGGAGGTCGGCGGCACGGGTGAAGGCCGCGTGTCCGATGTCCTCGCCGCAGGTGGCGCAGGGGCCGAGGCGGGTCAGGAGGGCGTTGGCGTACTCCCAGGTGGCCTGGCGTACGGCCTCGTCGACCAGGGCGGGCACGAGCGTGGTGAGGGGCCGGCCGTCGTAGGGGATGGTGGGGCCGGTGGTCGCGAGCTGCGCGGTGAAGCGGCTGCGGCTGGCCGGTGCCTCCGGGTCGAGGCCGGTGTCCGCGCAGTACGCGGCGTAGTCCTCGGGGTCGAAGAGGGCGAGGGTGGTGTGGCTGCCCTGGGCCGCTCGGCTCTTGAGGAGGGCTTCCACCTGCTGGAGGTAGGTGGTGTGGTCGTCGAAGGCGAAGCTCCGGTAGCGCCGCATCGCGCGGAAGTCGTGGTCGTCGGTGAGCAGGCCGACGGTGCCGGCGATCTCGCGGCGCAGGACGCGTCGCAGGGTCAGGTGGTCGGTGTGCGCCATGTTTCCCCCAGTGCGCGGTTGATCAATGCTCACTCACAGTAATCGTGGGCACTGACAACGGGCTTCGCGGGAGGGGTGGGGCCGGTCCGGCCCCGGACTGCGGCGGCGTGCTGGGCGGGTCCGGGGGCGGTCCGTGGCGTACGGCGGCCGGGGTCAGGCTCGCTTGCGGGCGAGTTCCTCGTAGAAGCCCAGCAGGCCGAGGTTGTCGATGGATCCGGGGTTGACCGCCTTCTCCAGGGGAGTGCCCTGGAGAAGGCGCTTGACCGGGACCTCGATGCGCTTGCCGGTGAGGGTGTGCGGGACGCCCGGGACCTCGATGATCTCGTCGGGCACGTGGCGCGGCGAGAGCTGTTCGCGGATGGCCCGCTTGACGCGGTCCAGGAGTGCTTCGTCGAGGACGGCGCCGGGCGTGAGGTGCACGAAGAGGGGCATCCAGTAGCCGCCGTCGGGCTGTTCGATGCCGATGACGAGGGATTCCCTGATCTCGGGCAGCCGCTCGACCACTTCGTAGATGTCGGCGGAGCCCATGCGGACGCCCTGCCGGTTGAGGGTGGAGTCGGAGCGGCCGTGGATGATCACCGAGCCGCGGGACGTGACGGTGATCCAGTCGCCGTGGCGCCAGACGCCGGGGTAGGCGTCGAAGTAGCTGTCGTGGTAGCGGCTGCCGTCGGGGTCGTTCCAGAAGCGGATCGGCATCGAGGGCATGGGGTTGGTGACGATCAGCTCGCCGACCTCGTCGACGAGGGGCTTGCCGGCCGGGTCCCAGGACTGCAGGTCGGTGCCCAGGCCGGGGGCCTGGAGTTCGCCGGTGTACACGGGAAGCGTCGGCACGGCCCCGGCGAAGCAGGAGCAGACGTCCGTGCCGCCGCTGACGGAGGCGATCCACAGGTCCTCGCGGACCTCGTCGTGCAGCCAGCGGAAGCCGTCGGGCGGCAGCGGGGAGCCGGTGGTGGCGACGCACCGCACGTGGGAGAGGTCGAAGTCGCGGGAGGGGTGCACGTCGGCCTTGCGGCACGCCATGACGTAGGCGGCCGAGGTGCCGTAGAGGGTGGCGCGGGTGCGTTCGGCGATCCGCCACTGTGCGCCGGTGTCGGGGTAGCCGGGGCTGCCGTCGTACAGGACGATCGTGGTGCCCGTGAGCAGGCCGGAGACGAGGAAGTTCCACATCATCCAGCCGGTCGAGGTGTACCAGAAGAAGCGGTCACCGGGGCCGAGGTCGCAGTGCAGGCCGAGCTGCTTGAGGTGCTCGACGAGGATGCCGCCCTGGGACTGGACGATGGCCTTGGGCAGGCCGGTGGTGCCGGAGGAGTAGAGCACCCACAGGGGGTGGTCGAACGGGACCTGTTCGAAGAGGGGCTCGGTGTCGGCCGAGGTGAGTGCCGACCACTCCAGGGCGCCCTGCGGTGCCTCGGTGCCGAGGAGCGGGATGTGGACGACGGCGCGCAGGGTGGGCAGCTCGTGGCGCAGCTCGGCGACGATCTCCCTGCGGTCGTGCTCCTTGCCGCCGTAGCGGTAGCCGTCGACGGTGAACAGGACGACCGGTTCGACCTGCTGGAAGCGGTCGAGGACGCTGCGGGCGCCGAAGTCGGGGGCGCAGGAGGTCCACACGGCGCCGACGGCGGCGGTCGCCAGCAGGGCGACGACGGCCTCGGGGATGTTGGGGAGGTAGCCGCTGACGCGGTCGCCGGGGCGGACGCCGAGGGCGCGGAGTTCGGCGGCGAGGGAGCCCACCTGGCGGCGCAGCTCGGCCCAGGTGACCGGGGTGGGTTCATGGGTCTCGTCGACGTGCAGGAGGGCGGGCTCGTCGGGCCGGTCGGCGGCGGCGCGCAGGGCGTGCTCGGCGTAGTTGAGGGTGGCACCGGGGAACCACCGGGCGCCGGGCATCGAGCGGTCGCCGAGTACGCGCGTGTAGGGGGTGGAGAACCGTACGTCGAACCACTCGGTGACGGCTTTCCAGAAGGTTTCCAGGTGTTCGACGGACCAGCGGTGAAGTGCGGGGTAGCCTCCGTCGGCCGGGGCGCCGTGGTGCTCGGCGGCCCATGCCTGGAACGCGGTGATGCGTGCCTGGGCGATCCGCTCGGGGTCGGGCTGCCAGAGCGGCTGCGGATTCGCTGTGGACATGGGGCGGCTCCCGGACTGTGCGCGTCGTGTGCGTCGGTCCGCGCACGGGCTGGGGTGTGCGCGTGACGCGGCTGACAGGGACGATGCCATGTGATCGACTTCTGCACCAGGGTGCGCCCCACATAGTCCGTGTCGTGAAGATGTGGTCCCGGCACGGGTGAACGGCAGTTGAACGGCACACGCGCGGGGGGCGGTCAGTGGCAGGGTGAACATCATGGACGGTCGTGACCTGGTGCGTTCGGTGAGTGTGGTCGGTTCGGGGCGGGCTGCTCAGGGGTTGCGTACCGTGCGGTCCGCTTGGCGCAGGAGGCGGATCGACGCCGCCGGGCTGCCGCCCCGGGGGCCGGAGCGTGCCCGGGTGCCGGGGCAGGTGCGGGACGCCGAGCCGGGGCCGGGCGGGGGTGTGATCCGCTTCGGCCGTTCGGAGCTGCGGATCGTCGTCGCGGTCAACGGGGCGGTCTTCTGGGGCTGGGACGGGGCGGAGCCGGAGCCGTCGTACGCGCTGGCCGTGGGCTGCCCGGAGCCGGACCCGCGGGCGGTGCTGGAGCCGGACAAGGACGGCGGCTGGCGGGTGGTGGCCGAACGGGTGACGGTCGTCGTCTCCCGGCACGGCGCGCTGGACGTGTGCACGCCGGGTGGCGTGGTGCTGCGGCGGGATCTGCCGCCGCGCTGGTGGGAGCCGGTCGGCGGGGGTGCGGCGCGTTGGATGCAGCGGTCCGAGGTGGCGGCGGACGCCCGGTTCTTCGGCCTGGGCGGGCGCGCGGCCGGGCCGCGGCTGCGGGACGGCTCGTACCGGCTGTGGAACCGCGACCCGGGGCGTGCGTTCGGCCCGGGTGACGATCCGCTGTACCTGACCATGCCGCTGCAGCTGGTCGTGGCCGATGCCGGGGCCCATCTGGTGTTCCACGACAACACCTGGGACGGCACGGTGACCCTGCGGGAGGGCGAGGAGGGCGCGGGGTCCGGACACGACCGGGCGGGGCGCTGCGAGGTGCGGATGGAGGGTGGCCCGCTGCGCGGGTGGGTGGTCGTGGGGACCCCCGCGCGCGTGCTGCACGCCTGGGCCTCGCTGACCGGGGCTCCCGCGCTGCCGCCGGCCTGGGCGCTGGGTCACCATCACGCGCGGTGGGGCTTCGGCAGTGAGCACGAGGTGCGCCGGATCGTGGCGGGTTACCAGGAGCGCGGGCTGCCGCTGGACGCCGTCCACCTGGACATCGACCACTACGCGGACCACCAGGTGTTCACCGTCGACCAGGAGCGCTTCCCGAAGCTTCCGGTGCTCGCGGACGAACTGCGCCGCGACGGGATACGCCTGGTGTCGGTCATCGACCCGGCGGTGCGGGCGGCGCCGGGCAACGCCGTGTACGACAGCGGGTCGGTGCTGGACGCGTTCGTCCGGGACGCCTCGGGGCGGACGGTGCGGGGCGAGGTGTGGGCGGGCGAGTCGGTCTTCCCGGACTTCACACACGCGCGCGTGCGCAAGTGGTGGGGCGGGCTGTACGAGGAGCGGCTGGAGCAGGGGTTCGCCGGATTCTGGCACGACATGAACGAGCCGACGTCGTTCAGCGCGTTCGGGGAGCCGACGTTGCCGCGCTCGGCCCGGCACGCCCTGGAGGGGCGGGGCGGGGACCACCGGGAGGCGCACAACGTGTATGCGCTGTGCATGGCCCGGGCGGGTTACGAGGGGCTGCGCGAGTTGTCGCCCCGTGAGCGGCCGTTCCTGTTCTCGCGGTCCGGCTGGGCGGGTGCGCACCGCTACGGCGGGACGTGGTCGGGGGACGTGGCGACGGGCTGGCCGGGCTTGCGGGCCTCGTTGTCGCTGGTGCTGGGGCTCGGTCTGTGCGGGGTGCCGTACTCGGGTCCGGACATCGGCGGTCACGACGGCGCCCCGTCGCCAGAGCTGTACCTGCGGTGGTTCCAGCTCGGTGCGTACCTGCCGCTGTTCCGCACGCACGCCGGTCCGCGGGCGGGGCGCAGGGAGCCCTGGGAGTTCGGGCCCGAGGTGCTGGAGCACGCGCGCGAGGCGCTGCTCGAACGTCGGCGGCTCATGCCGTACTTCGTGACGCTGGCGCAGTTGGCCCGGCGTACCGGGGCGCCCTATGTGCGGCCGTTGTGGTGGGCGGCGCCGGAGGACCGGGCGCTGCGGGACTGCGAGGATGCGTTCCTGCTGGGTGACTGCCTGCTGGTGGCGCCGGTGCTGGATTCGGGTGCGGACCGGCGTGCGGTGCGGCTGCCGCGGGGCCGTTGGTACGACACGCTGACGGGGACGGCGTACGAGGGGCCGGCGCAGGTGCTCGTGGACGCTCCGCTCGCGCGGATTCCGGTGTTCGCGCGCGCGGGTGCGGTGCTTCCCGTGCGCGGGGAGGACGGCGGGATCGAGCTGGAGGTGTGGGCGCCCGCCCCGGGACGGACCGGGGGCGGGCTTGTGGTGCCGGACGCGGGCGACGGCTGGGAAGTGGCGGAGATCGAGCGCTATGTCGCCCGCAGGCTCGGCCGGCGGGTGGTCGTCACCCGGGAGCGGGAGGACGGCCCGGAGGAGCCGCCCTACCCGGTGCGTGTCCGGGGACTCGGCTGAGGTGCCGGTGCGGACCGGTCAGATGTAACGGCCCTCGAACCAGGCCCGGACGGCGAGGGTGTGGAGCGGGAAGGCGAGTTCCTCGGCTCGGCGCAGGAGGTGCCAGCCCTCGGTCTCGTCGGTGCTGGCGGAGGCCGGCAGGCTCTCGGCGGGGCGTTCCGGGAGCAGTCCGAACAGCAGCAGGTGCCCGTCGGGCGAGCTCATCGCGTCCACGAGGCGCACGTCGCGGGCGGCGGCGTCGATGCCCGTCTCTTCCTCGAGTTCGCGTACGACGGCGTGTTTCCAGTCCTCGCGGTCGTCGATGTAGCCGCCGGGCAGTGCCGTGCCTCCGCGCGCGGGGCCGATGCTCCGGGTGATGACGACCAGGGCCGTGCCCTTGGTGTCGTACACGGGCTGAAGCGCGATCGCGACCGGCAGCGGATTGCGGTAGGCGGCCCTCCCGCAGGCCGGGCAGGTGCGCGGCCAGCCGGCTACGCCCTCTCCGTAGGGCGCTCCGCAGCTCGAACAGTGGGAGTGCGGTACGGAGTTGTCGCTTGAGTGCTGAGTTTCGGACACGCGCGGACTGTATCCGATCGGAGGAAGCGCGTCTTCCGCCCACGGCGTTCGCCGGGGCTGTCGCGGAGGGATGCGGAGGCGAAGGGGCGTCCGGGACCACCCCCGTCGGCCCCGGACGCCCCTCCAGGTACCACGACGCCGTGCGGGGCCGTGCGGTTCACCGGGACGCCTGCCTATTTCCGGTTGCCCGTGGCACACTTCTGACGCTCCATCAGATCTTATCGTCTGGAGGAACGTTGACGCGAACCCGCACCCCCGTGGTCGCCGGCTGGTTCACCGGCGAGGAGGACGACTTCCGGCTCCTGGGCACGCGCTGCGCGTCCTGCGGCACGGTCTTCTTCCCGCGCGAGGACACCCACTGCCGCAATCCGCACTGCGCCGGTGACAGTCTGGAAGAGATGCCCCTGTCACGTACCGGGCGGATCTGGTCGTACACGGACAGCCGCTACCGTCCGCCGTCACCGTATGTGAGCGACCCGGAACTTCCGTGGGAGCCGTACGCGTTGATCGCCGTGGAGCTGGAGGCCGAACGGATCGTGGTGCTGGGGCAGGCGGCTCCCGGGGTCACCGTCACCGATCTGACGGTGGGCATGGAGGTCGAGGTCGTCCCCGGCGTGCTCCACGAGGACGCGGAGACGGCTTGGACCACCTGGCACTGGCGGCCGAAGGGGGCGGCGGTATGACGGCGGACGTGGCGGTGCTCGGCGTGGGCATGCACCCCTGGGGCAAGTGGGGGCGCGGTTTCGTCGAGTACGGCACGGCGGCGGCCCGCGCGGCCCTCGCGGACGCGGGGCTCGGCTGGCCCGACATCGGTTCGGTGGTGGGGGCGGACACGGTGCGCGGGGGATACCCGGGGTACGTGGCCGGGGCGACGTTCGCGAAGGCGCTCGGCTGGCAGGGGGCCCGGGTCGCCAGCGTGTACGCGGCGTGCGCCTCGGGGGCGCAGGCGATCGCGAGCGCGCGGGCCCAGATCCTCGCCGGGCTCGCGGACGTCGTGCTCGTGGTGGGGGCGGATGCCGCGCCCAAGGGCTTCTTCCGGCCCGCCGGCGGGGAGCGCCGCGATGATCCGGACTGGCTGCGCTTCCGGCTGCTGGGCGCCACGAACCCGGCGTATTTCGGGCTGTACGCGCGCCGGCGGATGACGGTGCACGGGGACACGCCTGAGGACTTCGCGCTGGTCAAGGTGAAGAACGCCGCGTCGGGCGCGCTCAACCCGTACGCGCGCTACCGCCGTCGGGTCACCGCCGAGGAGGTCGCCGCCTCCGCGGTGGTGTCCGACCCGCTGCGGCTGCTCGACATCTGCGCCACCTCCGACGGCGGCGCCGCACTGGTGCTGAGCAGCCTGGACTTCGCCCGGCGGCACGGCACGGCGCGACCCGTGCGCATCCGGGCGGTGTCGACGGTGACCCCGCGCTTCCCGAACACGGTGCTGGACCTGCCGGACATCGCCACGGACTCCGCCCTGGCGGTGGCACCCCCGGACGTGACCTTCCGGGCGTCCGTCGCGCGTGCCGCCTACGAGGAGGCGGGCATCGGCCCGGAGGACCTGTCCCTGGCGGAGGTGTACGACCTGTCCACCGCACTGGAGCTGCAGTGGTACGAGGACCTCGGGCTGTGCGGCGCGGGCGGGGGCGCGAAACTGCTGCGGGAGGGCGCGACCGCGCCGGGCGGCCGGATACCCGTCAACTCCAGCGGGGGCCTCGCCTCTTTCGGTGAAGCGGTGCCGGCGCAGGCCATCGCCCAGGTCTGTGAGCTGGCGTGGCAGCTGAGAGGAGCCGCGGGCGACCGCCAGGTGGCGGGGGCGCGGGTGGGGATCACCGCCAACCAGGGGCTGTTCGGGCACGGCTCGTCCGTGGTCGTGGTGCGCTGAGTCCGGCCGGGGCCGGGACGGGTGTGACAGGAGAGATCCACGAGGCCTTTCACGGTGTGTGACCGCCCCGAAAGCCTGCGTGAACGTCTTATGAACTGCCCCTGGGCGTACGCGGGCAGCGCCATCATGCTCCCGTGCACTCCTGGACGGATAATCTCCGCTTCGCCTTCCAGCCAGTGGTCAACCTGAGGACCGGCGCGGTCGCCGCACTGGAGATACTCGCCCGCCCGGAAACCGGCGACATCCTGGCCGAGGCCCGCCGCGACGCGGAACTCGACGGCAGGCTGGCCGTGTTGGCGCTGAGGGCGGCGGCGCGCAAGGAGACGCTGCTGCCGCTGCACCTGAACGTCTTCGCGGCCACGCTCGCCGACCTCGGGGGGCTCACCCCGCTGCACGACGCCGTGCGCGCGGCGGGGCGGATGCCCTGGGAGGTCACGCTGGACGTCGTGCCACCGTGCGCCCACGTCCCGCACCGGGCCCTGCTGGAGGCGGTCGCCGCCCTGCGCGAACAGGGGTTCCGGATCAGCGCGGACGGCATCGGTGACGGCGACATGCCCCTGAGGCTGCTCGCCGACCTCGCCCCGGACCTGGTCAAGCTCGACGCCTCACTGCTGGCCCGGCCGGCCGCGGTGCGGGCGATGCGGACGTTCTGCGAGCACCTGGGCGCGCTGGTGGCCGTGGAGGGCGTGGAGACCGAGCTGCAGTGCGCGGCCGCGCTGGCGGCCGGTGCGCAGCTCGCCCAGGGTGAGCTGTTCGCGCCGCCGGCCCGCATCCCGGCGGTGGACGTGTACATTCCGCCCCGCTCCCCCGGCACCCTGGCCGTGCCCCGGTCCGGGCCGCCGGTCCGGGAGTTCGTGCGGCCCGCCGCCCTCCTTCCCGTCACCGCCTCGGCGGGGCAGCTGCGGGCGCTGCTGACCGGCTCGCCGGACGTATCCGGGGTGCTGCTCGTGGACCAGGCCGGGGTGCCCGTCCGGTCGGTCCACCGGTCCCGCTTCCTGCTGTCGATGTCCGGCCGCTACGGACACGCCCTGTACGCGGACCGTCCCGCCTTCAAGCTCGGCGACGCGCCCCGCACGGTCGGGGTGGACGCGACCGCGTGGGAGGTGCTGGACGTGGTGGCGGTCGGCGGCCGCGACCGTACCTCGGACGACGTCGCCGTCGTCGACCACCGCGGCCGGTGCGTGGGCGTCGTGCGCCTCGCCGACCTGGTGCGGGCGCTGGCCGAGACCCGGGTGGAGGAGGCGGCGGGCCTCAACCCGCTGACCCGGCTGCCCGGTTCGGACGCGATCACCGGTGAGGTGGACCGGTGGATCGCCGAGGGGCGCACGTTCACGCTGAGCTGGCTGGACATCGACCACTTCAAGCAGGTCAACGACGGTGCCGGGTTCGCCGCGGGCGACGAGCTGATCCGTTCGGTGGGCCGGGCGCTGCAGGCGGCGGTCGCGGGGCACGCGCGCGTGGCCCACATCGGCGGGGACGACTTCCTGGTGCTGGCGCAGGGGGAGGTGCTCGACGCACTGGCCGGGCCGGTGCTGGACGCGCCCTGGGCGGCGGGCGGTCGCCCGGTGACGCTGTCCCTGGCGACCGTCGTGTGCGGGCCCGGCGGGGTGTCCGACCACCGGCAGGCCGCGGCGCGGCTGGCTCCGCTGAAGAAGGCGGCGAAGGCGCTGCCCGGGACGAGCTGGGTGCTCGCGCGCGCGGGACTGCCCGGGTACGAGATCCGGCGTGGCTTCGGGGCGGCCCCGGCCCAGGCGGGATACGCGACGGCCGAACCGCTCGGCTGAAACACCGCTTGGTGTACGGCCGTTGCGCGCACGGCCCCGGAGGGCGAGCCGGCCGTGGCCGGGGAGCGGCCAGGAGAGGACCGCGCGGACGGCCGGGCGGGAAACCGCTGTCACCGTTGCCGTCGGCGACCTTGACGGCCCCGGGGCGCCGGTGAACACTTCCTGGGTGTCAGCCGACATCGCCGTACATTCTCGGCGTAATCAGGCACTGCGACATGGGCTCTTTCCTGCTCAACGGCCTTTCCCGGAGGGCGAGCCGGCTGCGACGGCACGCTCGTCACGGACGCCGGGCGGGGCGCGGGGCCCTCCCTGCCTTCGGCTGAAGTCGCCAAGGGAACCGTTCCTGCACGGACGGCCGGGGGTCACTCCCCCGGACCGGCGCCAAGGGAGCCGCCATGAGCAACGGAGATATTTTCGTCGGCGAGATCATCGGCACCGCGATCCTCATTCTGTTCGGTGCCGGCGTCTGCGCCGCCGTCACCCTCAGATACTCCAAGGCACGCGCCTCGGGATGGATCGTCATCGCGTTCGGATGGGGGTTCGGCGTGCTCGCGGGCGCGTACACCGCCGCTCCCCTGTCCGGCGGTCAGCTCAATCCCGCGGTCACCATCGGTATCGCGGTGGACACCGGCAAGTGGGACAAGGTCTGGGTCTACCTGCTGGGGCAGATCGTCGGCGCCATGCTGGGCGCGGTCCTCGCCTACCTCGTCTACCTCGCGCAGTTCCAGGCCAACGTCCGCGAGGAGGGCACGACCGAGGGCACCGCCGAGGAACCCCTGCCCACTCTGGGGATCTTCTCGACCATCCCGGAGATCCGGAACCCCGTCGCCAACCTCATCACCGAGATCATCGCGACGATGGCGCTGGTGCTGCCCGTCCTCGCCTTCGGGCTGACCAGGGGGCTCGGCGAGTCCGGCACCACGGTGCTGATCGTCTCGCTGCTCGTGGTCGGCATCGGGCTCTCCCTCGGCGGGCCCACGGGATACGCCATCAACCCGGCGCGTGACCTCGGCCCGCGCATCGTGCACACCTTCCTGCCGATCCCGCACAAGGGCTCGTCCGACTGGGGCTACGCGTGGATCCCGGTGGCCGGCCCGCTGATCGGCGGGGCGCTCGCCGGCCTCGTCTACAACGTGGCCTTCTGACCAGCGACCCGACCCAGCGACCCAGGGACAGCCATGACGGACACCGCCGAGAAGTACGTCGCCGCCATCGACCAGGGCACCACGTCCAGCCGCTGCATCATCTTCGACCACGGCGGGGCGATCGTCGCCGTGGACCAGCGCGAGCACCGCCAGATCTTCCCCAAGCCCGGCTGGGTGGAGCACGACGCCACCGAGATCTGGTCCAAGGTGCAGGCCGTGGTGGCGGGAGCACTCGCCAAGGCCGGGCTGCGCGCCGACCAGCTGAGCGCCCTCGGCATCACCAACCAGCGGGAGACCACGGTTCTGTGGGACCGCGCCACCGGCAAGCCCGTGCACAACGCGATCGTCTGGCAGGACACCCGCACCGCGGCCCTGTGCCACCAACTGGGCGGCACGGACGGCCAGGACCGCTTCCGCGACCAGACCGGCCTGCCGCTGGCCAGCTACTTCTCCGGTCCCAAGGCGGCCTGGCTGCTGGACAACGTGCCCGGACTGCGCGACCGCGCCGAACGCGGCGAGATCGCCTTCGGCACCATCGACTCCTGGCTGATCTGGAACCTCACCGGTGGCACGGACGGCGGCCGGCACGTCACCGACGTCACGAACGCGGGCCGCACCATGCTGATGAACCTGGAGACGCTCCAGTGGGACGCCTCCATCCTCTCGGCGATGAACGTGCCCGAGGCGGTCCTGCCCGAGATCAGGTCGTCCGCCGAGGTGTACGGGACGGCCGTCGGCCAGCTGGCGGGCGTGCCCGTGGCGTCGGCCCTGGGCGACCAGCAGGCCGCCGTGTTCGGGCAGGCCTGTTACGACGTCGGCACCGCGAAGAACACCTACGGCACCGGCAGTTTCCTGCTGCTCAACACCGGTGACCGGCCGGTGCCGTCCAAGAGCGGGCTGCTGACGACGATGGGTTACAAGATCGGCGGTGAGGCGCCGGTGTACTGCCTGGAAGGGTCCATAGCCATAACGGGCGCGCTCGTCCAGTGGTTCCGCGACCAGCTCGGCATCATCCGCACCGCCGACGAGATCGAGACCCTGGCGGCGAGCGTCGAGGACAACGGCGGCGCCTACATCGTGCCCGCCTTCTCCGGCCTGTTCGCTCCCTACTGGCGCTCCGACGCGCGCGGCGTCGTCACCGGACTGACCCGCTACGTCACCAAGGCCCACCTGGCGCGGGCCGTGCTGGAGGCGACCAGCTGGCAGACCAGGGAGGTGGTGGACGCCATGTACCAGGACTCCGGTGTGCGGATCACGACCCTGAAGGTCGACGGCGGCATGACGAAGAACGACCTGCTCATGCAGCACCAGGCGGACGTCCTGGGCGTGCCCGTGATCCGGCCCCGGGTCTCCGAGACCACCTGCCTGGGCGCCGCCTACGCGGCCGGCCTGGCCACGGGCGTGTGGAACGACCTGGACGAGCTGAAGTCGCACTGGCAGCGGGACGCGGAGTGGACTCCGGCCATGGAGGCCTCGGTGCGCGACCGCGAGTACCGCAACTGGCGCAGGGCGGTGGAGAAGAGCTTCGGCTGGCTGGAGGACGACGAGATCTAGGGACCGCGGACGCGCCCGCACGCGCGCGTGCGGGTGCGGGCCGGGACCACGGCCCGTACCCCGGTCGGCGGGGGTACGGGTCGTGCCGCGATCAGGTCGGGAGCGCCGCGCGGCGTTCGGCCGCGTACTCCATGGCGTGCCGGACCACTCCGACCAGCACGTCCTTGACCGATTCCCGCTCGCGCGCGTCGCACAGCAGGACGGGTACGCCGTCGTCCAGGTCGAGGGCCTGGCGCACGGTGTCGGCGGGATAGCGGGCCGCGCCCTCGAAGCAGTTGACGCCGACGACGAAGGGGATGGAGCGCTTCTCGAAGTAGTCCACGGCGGCGAAGCAGTCCTCCAGGCGGCGCGTGTCGGCGAGGACGACGGCGCCGAGGGCGCCTTCGGACAGCTCGTCCCACATGAACCAGAACCGCTCCTGGCCGGGCGTTCCGAACAGGTACAGCACGAGGTCCTCGCGCAGGGTGATGCGGCCGAAGTCCATGGCCACGGTGGTCGTGTGCTTGCCCTCGACACCGCTGGTGTCGTCGACCGGGCGCCCGGCCTCCGTCAGCGACTCCTCGGTGCGCAGCGGCCTGATCTCGCTGACCGCGCCGACCAGGGTCGTCTTGCCCACGCCGAAGCCGCCGGCCACCAGGATCTTGAGCGTGACGGGCTCGACCGGTGGCACGCCGCGTTCAGAACGCCCGAAGATCATCGTTCTCTTCTCCTGCCGGGTGGTGGTCGGGCGACGGCCGGCCGTAGCCGCCGCCACCGGGGGTCTCGATGACGAGTACGTCGCCCGCGCCGACGTCGGCGGAGCCGCTTCCGCCGAGATCGGTGACGGTGCCGTCGGTCCGCTCCACCCGGTTGGCGCCGAGGGCGCCGGGCTCGCCGCCCGCCATGCCGTAGGGGGGCACCCGACGGTGCTGGGAGAGGGTGGAGACGGTCATGGGTTCGAGGAAGCGGATGCGGCGCACGACGCCGTCACCGCCGCGCCGGTGTCCCGCGCCGCCGCTGCCGCGCCGTACGGCGAACTCCTCGAGTCGGACGGGCAGGCGCCACTCCAGGATCTCGGGGTCGGTGAGCCGCGAGTTGGTCATGTGCGTCTGCACGACATCGGCGCCGGGGAAGTCCGGGCCGGCTCCGGAGCCGGAGGCGACGGTTTCGTAGTACTGGTGGCGTTCGTTGCCGAAGGTGACGTTGTTCATCGTCCCGGAGCCCTCGGCCTGGACGCCGAGCGCGGCGTACAGGGCGCCGGTGATGGCCTGCGAGGTCTCGACGTTGCCGGCCACGACGGCGGCGGGCGGTTCGGGGGCGAGCATCGAGCCGGGCGGTACGACGATGTCCAGCGGGCGCAGGCAGCCGTCGTTGAGCGGGATGTCGTCGGCGACCAGGGTGCGGAAGACGTACAGGACCGCCGCGTTGACCACCGCGAAGGGGGCGTTGAAGTTGGTGGCGAGTTGCGGCGAGGTGCCGGTGAAGTCGATGGTCGCGCGGCGCTCGGCTCGGTCGACGCGCACCTGGACACGGATGACGGCGCCGGAGTCGGTCTCGTAGGCGTACTCGCCCTCGTCCAGGGCGTCGACGACCCGGCGGACGGCCTCCTCCGCGTTGTCCTGGACGTGCCGCATGTAGGCCTGCACGACGTCGAGGCCGAACTCCCCGATCATGCGCCGGACCTCGTCGACGCCCTTCTGGTTGGCGGCGATCTGGGCGCGCAGGTCGGCGAGGTTGGTGCGGACGTTGCGGGTGGGGTGGGGCGCCTCGGTGAGCAGGCGGCGGGTCTCCTCCTCGCGGAAGCGGCCGTTCTCGGCGAGCGGCCAGTTGTCGAAGAGGACCCCCTCTTCGTCGATGGTGCGGCTGTGGGCGGGCATCGAGCCGGGGGCGATGCCGCCGATCTCGGCGTGGTGGCCGCGGGAGGCGACGTAGAAGAGGATCTTCGGCTCACTCGGCTCACTCTGCGTGTCCGGCGCCGGGTCGGTGTCGAAGACCGGGGTGATCACGGTGACGTCGGGCAGGTGGGTGCCGCCGTGGTAAGGGTCGTTCACGGCGTAGGTGTCTCCGGGGCGCATCGAGCGGCCGCGGCGGCGGATGACCTCTTTGACGCTGGTGCCCATGGACCCCAGGTGGACGGGGATGTGGGGGGCGTTGGCCACCAGGTTTCCGTCCGGGTCGAACAGGGCGCAGGAGAAGTCCAGGCGCTCTTTGATGTTGACGGACTGAGCCGTGGACTCCAGCCGCGCGCCCATCTGTTCGGCGATCGACATGAAGAGGTTGTTGAAGACCTCGAGCAGGACGGGATCGGCCTTCGTGTCGAGATCGGAACTCTCTGTGACCGTCGCGCGTTCCATGAGCAGATGCCCGTCGTCGGTCGCCGCGGCCCGCCAGCCGTCGTCGACGACGGTCGTCGCGCCGGCCTCGGTGATGATCGCGGGTCCGGTGACGGTCTCGCCGGGGGGCAGTGCCTCCCGGCGGTGGAGGGGTACGTCGCGCCATGATCCGCCGGTGTGGAGGCGGACCTGCCCGGGTGCGGCGGGCCGGCCCTGGTAGGGGGCGAGGGCGGACAGATCGGGGGGTGCGGTGATGCCGGTGGCTTCGACGGAGAGGGCTTCGACCACGATCGGACGGTCGAGGGTGAAGGAGTACGTGGCGCGATGACGCCCTTCGAAGGCGTGTCTCATCGAGCCGGGCTCGGTGAGCTCCACGGTGAGGGTGGTGTCGGTGCCGTCGTAGCGCAGTTGGGCGCGGCGAGTGACCTCGATGCGCTCCTCCGGGACGTCCTCGGCGCGGAGTTCCGCGCGGGCGGCGCGCTCCAGGTCGTCGGCCGTCTCGCGGACAGCGGGCATCGAGGCCGCTTCCAGCGGGGTCTCGACGGACTGCTCGCGCATGGCCGTGGTGTCGGCGAGGCCGATGCCGAGCGCGGACAGGACACCGGCCATGGGGGGTACCAGGACGGTGCGGATGCCGAGCGAGTCGGCGACCGCGCACGCGTGCTGGCCGCCCGCCCCGCCGAAGGTGGTCAGGGCGTAGCGGGTGACGTCGTGACCCTTCTGGACGGAGATCCGCTTCACGGCGTTGGCGATGTTGGCCACGGCGATCCGCAGGTATCCCTCGGCCACCTGTTCCGGGGTGCGGTCGTCGCCGGTGCTGCGGCGGATCTCGTGCGCGAGGGCGGTGAAGCGGTCGCGGACCAGGGCGGCGTCCAGCGGCTGGTCACCGCGCGGGCCGAAGACCGGCGGGAAGTGGGCGGGCTGGATGCGGCCGAGCATCACGTTGGCGTCCGTGACGGTGAGGGGTCCGCCGGCGCGGTAGCAGGCGGGTCCCGGGTCGGCACCGGCCGAGTCGGGGCCGACCCGGTAGCGGGAGCCGTCGAAGTGGAGCACGGAGCCGCCGCCCGCGGCGACGGTGTGGATGTCGAGCATCGGGGCGCGCAGCCGCACGCCCGCGAGACGGGTGGTGAAGACCCGCTCGTAGTCGCCGGCGAAGTGCGAGACGTCGGTGGAGGTGCCGCCCATGTCGAAGCCGATGACGCGGTCGAAGCCGGCGCGCTGCGACATCCGGGCCATGCCGACGATGCCGCCGGCGGGGCCGGACAGGACGGCGTCCTTGCCGCGGAACTGCCCGGCCTCGGTGAGCCCGCCGTTGGACTGCATGAACATCAGCCGCACGCCGCTGAGTTCGTCGGCGACATGGCGTACGTAGCGGCGGAGCACGGGCGAGAGGTAGGCGTCGACGACGGCGGTGTCCCCGCGCGGGACGAGCTTCATCAGCGGGCTGACCTCGCTGGACAGGGAGATCTGCGGGAAGCCGGTGCGGCGGGCGAGGGCGCCGATCGCCTGCTCGTGGGCGGGGTGGAGGTGGCTGTGCAGACAGACGACGGCGACCGCGCGGATCCCGTCGTCGTAGGCCTGTCGGAGCGGATCGGCGAGGGCGTCGAGGTCGGGAGCGCGCAGGACGGTGCCGTCGGCGGCCATCCGCTCGTCGACCTCGATCACCCGTTCGTACAGCAGCTCGGGCAGTTCGATACGGCGGGCGAAGATGGCGGGGCGGTTCTGGTAGGCGATGCGCAGGGCGTCGGCGAAACCGCGGGTGATCACCAGGAGGGTGCGTTCGCCCTTGCGTTCCAGCAGGGCGTTGGTGGCGACCGTGGTGCCCATGCGGACGGCGTCCACGGGCTCCTGGGAGCCGCCGAGCAGCTCGCGGACGCCGGCCACGGCCGCGTCGGCGTACCGGGCGGGGTTGTCGGAGAGCAGTTTGTGGGTGCGCAGGCTGCCGTCCGGACACTGCGCGACGATGTCCGTGAAGGTGCCGCCTCGGTCGACCCAGAACTGCCAGCCTGTCACGTCACTACTCCGCTTCCGCGCCGGTCACAGCGCCCGGAGGCCGTCGATCACGTCGCGCAGAATACTCTCGTCCGGCAGTTCGGCCGGGGGCACAGGACGTGTCACGTGGACGAGTTCCGCGTGCACGAGATCCCCGATGAGGACGCGCACCACCCCGATGGGCAGATCGAGCTCCGCCGCGAGTTCCGCGATCGACTGCGGTGCGTCGCGGCAGAGTCCGACGATCTCCACGTGCTCGGGTGCGAGCAGTGTGTCCGTCTCGGCATCTCCCGCACCGGGTTCGGTGACGACCACCGCGATCAGATCGAGGCGGTGCTGGGCCGGGCTCGTGGTCCGGCCGCGCGTCATGGCGTACGGACGGACCACCGGTCCGGCCTCGTCGTCGAACCAGTGGCTTGTGTCCTGACCCTCTCCGCTCATGCCATCCCACTACCCGCCTGCGGGCAGATCGGTGCGCGGAACCGTGCCCAGATGCACGCCGACCCGCTTGACCAGGAGCGTCATCTCGTAGGCGACCTGCCCGACGTCGGAGTCCGCGTCCGAGAGGACGGCGAGGCAGCTGCCGTCCCCGGCGGCGGTGACGAACAGGAAGGCGTCGTCGAGCTCGACCACGGTCTGCCGGACGCTGCCCGCCTCGAAGTGGCGGCCCACGCCTTTGGCGAGGCTGTGGAAGCCGGACGCGACAGCGGCGAGGTGCTCGCTGTCCTCCCTGCTCAGGTCCTTGGAGACGCCCGTGGGCAGGCCGTCGCCGGAGAGCACGACGGCCTTGCGGATGCTGGCGACCCGGTCGACGAGGTCGTCCAGGAGCCAGTTCAGCTCGCCCTTGTCGGTCTCCGTGAGGCCGGTGGCCTTCGGTGCGGTCATCGACCGTCCCCCTCTGTCGTTCCTGGTGCTGTGCTGTCGCGAGCCCCGTCGTCCGAGGCGTTCTTCTCCCGGCCGCGCTGCCAACCGCGCTGGAGCGAGGCCATCCGGCTGCGGACCTCGTCGGCGTCGCGGTCGGCGGGCTGGGCCGGGTCGTCCGGGCGCCGCTCGGTCTCCTGCTTCAGCTGGGGGGCCAGGTTGGCCTGGCGTACGCGCCGGGGCAGGGGTCCGGTGCCGGGC
>NZ_JAJSZC010000137.1:0-20922 GCF_036815105.1 Streptomyces sp. IBSBF 3136 | reverse complement strand
ATGCAGGTCAGCACGATCAGCACGGCGGAGGCGGTGCTCCGCGCGACCCGTCCGGGGGCCTGACCGGGGAGATGGACCGCACCACGTCCTGGGCCGCGGCCGGACTCGCGGTGCTGCTCCAGCCTTGGGGCCTGGTCGCGGCGGGCGCGGCGACGGTGGTGGAGGCGGACGCGTCCCACATCGCCGGCTGGTTCGCCCTGTTCGCCTTCTGCGTGCTCGCCACCTCCAGCCTGCTGGCGGTGGAGCTGTACGTGGTGTTCTCCCCCACGGCGGCGAAGGCCCGGCTGCTGGCACTGCGCGCGTGGATGGAGTCGCACTCGGAGCAGGCGGTGGTCGCCCTCTGCCTGCTGCTGGGCTTCTGGCTGGTGGGCAAGAGCATCTACCAGCTGACCGGTTGAGCCCCGGTGGGGACGGACGTGCGCGGCCCTGCGCCCCGTGCTGGAATGGCTCTGGAGGCCGACCGGACGTGGGTCGCCGCCGGTGCGACGGACCGTGCGGGCGAGCGTTCCGGCGGCCCTATCCGGCTCCCGAGGAGTGCTCATGGACAGCGTCGAAGAAATGGGACCCGTCGACTACCTCGTCATCGAGTTCCCCGGCAACCGCATGACGGGCGAGGCGTTCCCGCTGCTGGTCGATCTCGCCGAGCGCGGCATCGTCCGGATCATCGACCTCGCCTTCGTCCGCAAGGAGACGGACGGCTCGGTCGTCGCACTGGAGTTGCGGGACCTCGGCGACGAGGTCGACCTGACCGTCTTCGAAGGGGCCTCGGCGGGGGTTCTGGACCAGGGAGACATCGACGAGGCCGGCAACGCGCTGGAGCCCGGCAACTCGGCCGCGGTACTGGTGTACGAGAACCTGTGGGCCGCTCCCCTGGCCCGCGCGCTGCGGCGCAGCGGCGCCCAGCTCGTGGCGAGCGGGCGCATCCCCGTGCAGGCCCTGCTGGCGGCGCTGGACGCCACGGACGAGACGGTGCCGCCCGGCGGCTCCGCGGCCGCCTGAACCCCTTGGGAGATGACTGACCATGCCCGGACTGCTCAGGGGCGTCGCACGCACCGCCGTCGTCGCCGGAACCGCCACCGCCGTGTCCAACCGCGTCTCCCGCCGGCAGGCGGGCCGCTGGGCGCAGCAGGACTACGCACAGCAGCCGCAGTACGACCAGCAGCAGGCCCCGCAGCAGGCGTACGCCCAGCAGCAGGAGGCGCCCGCTCCCGCCGCGCCGCCGCCCCCGGCCGCCGACGAGATGACCGAGAAGATCGATCAGCTCAAGCAGCTCGCCGACCTGAAGGCACAGGGGGTCCTCACCGAGGAGGAGTTCGCCGAGCAGAAGCGCAGGCTCCTGGGCTGACCCGCCCGCACCGGCCCGCCGGGCCGTGCCCCTCGGGGCCGACCCCGGCGGGTGGCCCGTGCGCCCTCAGCCGAGCTGCCCGGCGAACGTGTCGTACGCCTGGCGGTCGAAGAGGACGAACGTGACCTCCTCGACCCCGGTGTCCGCGGCCCGCACCGTCTCCACGGCGATGCGGGCCGCGTCGTGCAGGGGCCACCGGTACACGCCGGTGGAGACGGCCGGGAACGCGACCGTGCGGGCGCCGAGTTCGTCGGCGACCCGGAGGGACTCGCGGTAGCAGGAGGCGAGCAGTCCGGAGCGGTCCACGGTGGCCGACCAGACGGGGCCGACGGTGTGGATCACCCAGCGGGCGTCCAGGTCACCCGCCGTGGTGGCGACGGCCCGGCCGGTGGGCAGGCCCTTGCCGTAGTGGGAGGCGCGCAGCGCGCGGCACTCGGCGAGGATCGCGGGGCCGCCGCGGCGGTGGATGGCGCCGTCCACGCCCCCGCCGCCGAGCAGGGAGGAGTTGGCCGCGTTGACGATCGCGTCGGCGCTCTGCCGGGTGATGTCGCCCTGGACGAGGGTGATGGTGGTCATGACTGCCTCAGCCTCCGCCACACGGCCTTGGCCGCGTTGTGTCCCGACATGCCGTGCACACCGGGCCCCGGCGGCGTGGCCGAGGAGCAGATGAAGACGGCCGGGTGGGGGGTGTGGTACGGGAACAGGGTCGGTCGGGGGCGCAGCAGGAGCTGGAGTCCGGCGGCCGCGCCGCAGGCGATGTCGCCGCCGACGTAGTTGGCGTTGTGGGCGGCCATCTCGGCCGGCCCTGCGGTGGCCCGGGCGAGGATCCGGTCGCGGAAGCCGGGGGCGTAGCGCTCCAGTTGCCGCTCCATGGCGTCCGTGAGGTCGCCGTCCCAGCCGTTGGGCACGTGCCCGTAGGCCCAGAAGACGTGCTTGCCCTCGGGGGCGCGGGTCGGGTCGGCCACGCTGGGCTGCACGGTGATCAGGAACGGCCGGTCGGGGGCGCGGCCGGCGCGGGCCACGGCGTGCAGGGCGGTGCCGATCTCGGCCTGGCTCGCCCCGATCTGCACGGTGCCGGCGCGCCGGGCCTCGGGGGCGGTCCAGGGGACCGGGCCGTCCAGCGCGTAGTCGATCTTGAAGACGCCGGGGCCGTAGCGGAAGCGCTCGTAGTAGCCGCCGAAGCCGGCGATGCGGGCGAGCGCGGCGGGTGAGGTGTCGAAGACGTACGCGCGCGCGGGCGGCAGGTCGTCCAGGCGCTTGACCTCGTAGTCCGTGTGCACGGCGGCGCCCAGGTCGCCCAGGTACGCGGCGAGGGCGTCGGAGATCGCCTGCGAGCCGCCGCGGGCCACGGGCCAGCCGCGGGCGTGCGCGGCCAGCGCGAAGACCAGGCCGATGGCGCCGGTGGCGATGCCGCTCAGGGGCGCGATGACGTGGGCGACGAGACCGGAGAAGAGGGCCTTGGCCTGCTCGTCGCGGAAGCGCCGCATCAGCCAGGTGGAGGGCGGCAGCCCGGTGAGGCCGAACCGGGCCAGGGTGACCGGGTCGCGGGGCAGCGCGGTCAGCGGCAAGGACATGAAGTCCCGGGCCAGCGTGTCCCACTTGGCGAGGAACGGCTCGACCAGCCTGCGGTAGGCACCCGCGTCGCGGGGGCCGAAGGAGGCGGCCGTCTCGGCGACGGAGCGGGCCAGCACGGCCGCGCTGCCGTCCGGGAACGGGTGCGCCATGGGCAGCTCGGCGTGCAGCCACCGAAGGCCGTAGCGCTCCAGCGGGAGGGCGCGGAAGGCGGGCGAGTTGATGCCGAGGGGGTGCGCGGCCGAGCACGGGTCGTGCCGGAAGCCGGGCAGGGTCAGCTCCGCGGTGCGGGCCCCGCCGCCCACGGTGGGCCGCGCCTCGAACACGGCGACGGAGAAGCCGCGGCGGGCCAGCTCCACGGCCGCGGTCAGCCCGTTCGGCCCCGCACCCACCACGACCACATCGAGCATCGACGGCACCTTCGGACCCCTTCGTCAGCCGATGGCCACTCGGCATCAGGATATGCCGCGGGGCCGGCGCTCCCCCGGACCGGGGGCCTCAGCCGGCCGTGCGCAGCAGCTTTGCCACCCGGCGGGCGGTGGCGGCGTCCCGGGCCGCGGTGAACGGCAGCGCGTTGGCGCCGGTCACGCGGAACGGCTCGCCGGTGAGGGTGAGGTGGGCGCCGCCCGCCTCCTCCACCAGCAGCAGGCCCGCCGCGTGGTCCCAGGCGGCCTCCCACGAGAAGGCGACCGCGTCCAACTCGCCGCGTGCCACGGCGAGATACTCCAGGCCCGCCGAGCCGCACGGGCGCGGGGCGACACCCTCGGTCCACAGGGCGCGCAGCGCCCGCTTCTGGTCGGGGGTGGTGTAGTCGGGGTGGGAGGTGGCGACGGTGAGGTCGCGGCCGGGTGCGGGCGGTCCCGCGAACAGCCGCTCGCCGTCCAGGAACGCGCCCCGGCCGCGGACGGCGGTGGCGAACCGGTCACGCACGGGCTCGTAGGTCCAGGAGGCGAGGACGGTGCCCCGGTGGGCGAACGCGACGAGGGTGCAGAAGCCGTCGTCGCCGTGCACGAACTGCCGGGTGCCGTCGACCGGGTCGACGATCCAGACCGGCGCGTCGCCCTGGATCGCCTCGTACGTCGCCGGATTCGCGTGCACCGCCTCCTCGCCGACCACCAGCGAGCCGGGCAGCAGCGCGCCGAGGGCCTCGGTGAGCCGGCGCTCGGCGAGGCGGTCGGCGTCGGTGACGAGGTCGTGCGGCCCGCTCTTGTGGTCCACCTCGTCCTCGGCGAGGTGCCGGAAGCGGGGCAGGATCTCGGCCGCGGCCGCCTTGCGGACGGCCTCCTCCACGTCGGCCGAGCAGCGCAGGAGAAACTCTTCGATGGTTTCCGTCTCTTCGATCATGCCCTCCATGAGAGCACGGGCCACCGACAAACCCCTGGCCCGGCCGGTGGCCGCCGGGTGGAATCCGGATGAAGAACGGGTGCCACGGCGGCCCTCGGCGGCGTCAGCGGCGTCAGCGGCGTCAGCGGCCCACCGCGTATCCCTGCATGCCGCGCGGGTTGGCCGCGGCCGACAGCACACCGGTCCGTGGGTCACGGGCGACCGCGCACAGCCGGCCCTCCGACCAGCCGGGGCCGACGGTGACGTCATGGCCGCGCCGCCGCAGCTCCTCGACCACGGCCGGGTCCGTGCGGGCCTCCACCGTCAGGCTGCCGGGACGGCGGCCGCGCGGAAAGAACGAGCTGGGGAAACCGTCGTTGTGCCAGTTCGGGGCGTCGATCGCCCCTTGCAGGTCGAGGCCGCCGCGGACCGGGGCGCGCAGGACGGCGGCCAGGAAGAAGTGCACCTGCCACTGGTCCTGCTGGTCGCCGCCGGGCGTGCCGAAGGCCAGCACGGGGACGCCGTCGCGCAGGGCCATGGACGGGGTGAGGGTGGTGCGGGGGCGGCGCCCGGGGGTGAGCGAGTTCGCCAGCCCTTCCTCCAGCCAGGTCATCTGCAGCCGGGTGCCGAGCGGGAAGCCCAGTTCGGGCACGACCGGGTTGGACTGCAGCCAGCCGCCGCTGGGCGTGGCCGCGATCATGTTGCCCCAGCGGTCGACGACGTCCAGGTGGCAGGTGTCGCCGCGGGTGCCGCCGTCGGCGGCCACGTGGGGCTCTGCGACGGTCGGCTCGCCCGCGCCCATCGGGTCGAAGCCGTCGCCGGCGTCGGCGTCCACGCGCGCGTGGACGTACGCGGGCAGGCGCGGGGCACGTGCTCCGGGGCTGCCCGGGCGCAGCTCGTAGTCGGCCTTGACGCCGATCAGTTCCCGGCGTGCGGCGTTGTAGCCGTCCGACAGCAGTTCGGCGAGCGGCACCTCGGCCGCGTCGCCGTACCAGGCCTCGCGGTCGGCCATGGCGAGCTTGCAGCCCTCGACCAGCAGATGGACGTAGTCGGCGGAGCCGTGTGCGGGCAGTTCGGGTGGGAGCAGGGCGAGTTGCTGGAGGAAGGCCGGGCCCTGGCTCCAGGGGCCGGCCTTGCACACGGTCCAGCCGTTCCAGTCGTACGACACCGGGCTCTCGTAGGACGCCGACCAGCCGGCGAGGTCGGCCGCGGTGAGCGTGCCGGTGTGCCGTTCGCCGCTGGTGTCCAGGGTGGGGCGCCCTGCCTGCCGTACCAGGGCCTCGGCGATGAACCCGGAGCGCCACACCTCGCGCGCGGCGTCGATGCGCGCCTCCCGGGCGCCGGCCCCGGCGGTCTCGGCCAGCAGCCGCTTCCAGGTGGCCGCGAGGGCGGGATTGCGCAGCAGCTCCCCCGGCCGCGGCGAGCGGCCGCCGGGCAGGTAGACGCGGGCCGACGCGGTCCACTCCGTCTCGAACAGCCGGCGCACCGCCTCCACGGTCGCGCCGACCTTCTCCACGGGCGGGTGCCCGTGCTCGGCGTACCCGACGGCGTACCTCAGGACGTCGTCGAGGGACTTGGTGCCGTGGTCGCGCAGGAGCAGCAGCCAGGCGTCGAAGGCGCCGGGCACGGCGGCCGCGAGCGGTCCGGTGCCGGGCACGAGATCCAGACCGAGCCCCTTGTAGTGCGCGACGGTCGCTCCCGCCGGCGCCACCCCCTGTCCGCACAGCACCCGCACCTCACCGCCGCGCGGGGCGAGCAGGATCGGCACCTCCCCGGCGGGTCCGTTCAGGTGCGGCTCCACCACGTGCAGCACGAACGCCCCGGCCACGGCCGCGTCGAAGGCGTTGCCGCCGTCCTCCAGCACCGCCATCGCCGACTGGGAGGCCAGCCAGTGGGTGGAGGACACCATGCCGAAGGTGCCCTGGAGGGTGGGGCGGGTGGTGAACACGGGCGTGCTCCTCTGCTCGGGTGCTGCCCGGCCGCGGTGCCGGTACGGCTCGTCGCGGGCCCGGCCCGGCGCGGCTGATCGTCCACGGCTCTGCCGGCGATGGTACGGACCAGGCCGCCGTCCGGGAACACCCCGGCCCGCCCGGGCGTTGATCTTCTGCGGCAGGAACGGAGGCCAGGCAGTGCACGGTGAGTACAAGGTGCCCGGCGGCAAGCTCGTCGTGGTGGACGTGGAGGTCGAGGACGGGGTGCTGCGTCACGTGCGGGTGGCGGGCGACTTCTTCCTGGAGCCGGACGAGGCGCTCGACGCGGTGGACCGGGCGCTGGAGGGCGCTCCGTCGGACACGGACGCGGCGGGCCTCGCGGCGCGGATCGAGGCGGCGCTGCCCGCGGGGACCGTGATGTACGGGCTGACCCCGGAGGGGGTCGGGATCGCGGTGCGCCGGGCGCTGGCGCGGGCGACGGACTGGACGGACTACGACTGGCAGTTGATCCACGAGGGCCCGCAGGCCCCCGCGCTGCACATGGCGCTGGACGAGGTGCTGACCGCCGAGGTCGCGGCGGGGCGGCGGCCGCCGACGCTGCGGGTGTGGGAGTGGGGCGCCCCGGCGGTGATCATCGGCAGCTTCCAGTCGCTGCGCAACGAGGTGGACCCGCGGGGCGCGGCCCGGCACGGCATCGAGGTGGTGCGGCGGATCTCCGGCGGCGGCGCGATGTTCGTGGAGCCCGGCAACACGATCACGTACTCCCTGTCGGTGCCGGAGTCGCTGGTCCAGGGCCTGTCGTTCCAGGACAGCTACGCCTATCTGGACGACTGGGTGCTGGGCTCCCTCGCGGAGATGGGGATCCGCGCCTGGTACCAGCCGCTGAACGACATCGCCACCGACCAGGGCAAGATCGCCGGCGCGGCGCAGAAGCGGCTGGTGGGGCCCGGCGGCGGCCCGGGTGCCGTGCTGCACCACGTGACCATGTCCTACGACATCGACGCGGACAAGATGGTGGAGGTGCTGCGGATCGGGCGGGAGAAGCTGTCCGACAAGGGGACGGGGAGCGCGCGCAAGCGGGTGGACCCGCTGCGGCGGCAGACGGGGCTGGCCCGCGAGGCCGTCATCGACCGGATGATCGAGTCGTTCCGCGCGCGCTACGGCCTGTCGCGGGGCGAGGTCACGGACGCCGAGCTGGCGCGGGCGACGGAGCTGGCGCGGACCAAGTTCGCCGACCCGGGGTGGACGGCGCGCGTGCCGTAGCCGGTCGCCCGGGCGCCGCAGGTTCAGCAACGGGTCAAGGGCTGCCCCGGCGCGGACCAAGGGGTCGTATGGGTTCCGTGTACGTCCGGGTCCCGGCCCCGACATAGCCGGATTTGCCCCCGGGCCCCGATGGCTACCGTGGTCGGGCTCAGCCGGCCACGGCACACACGGGAACCGCGGAAAGAGGTGACGGCGGTGGGGGCGCCGATACGATCACGCCTGCTCGATTTCGTGGACCCTGATCCACCGGGACAGCCTGTCCCCGGGCAGGATCCGCCGCGTTCGCAGCTGCTCGACCTCGTGGCGGCGGCCCCGCCGCCGGGCGCGGAGGCGGACGAGCGCGCCCGGCCGCGGCCGGGGGTGCCCGCGTACCACACGCCGGTCTGCGTACCGGCACACCCGAGGTCCGTCGCCGGCACCGGTACGGACGGCCGGCCCGCGCGTGTCCCGTTCATCGTCCTCGAACTGTTCGAGCATCCCGCGCACGGCGCCGTCGCCTTCGCGTTCAGCACCCCGCGGAAGCTGGCGGACGCGCTGGGCGAGGCGCAGCCGTGGGTCGCCGCCTCGCTCGGCCCGCTCGCGGAGAACGTGGCCGGGCAGGGCGTCCGGGTGCTGCTCGACCCGGCGGTGACGCCCGGGGAACCCCACTGGCGGCCCTCCGACGTGGCCGCCTACGCGCGGGAGGTGCGCCGGTGAGCGACTTCAAGGCGGTCTACGACGACCTGGCCGCGATGGCGAGGACCTTCCACGAGCAGGCGGGCGACTACCGCAAGCTGCACCCCGACGTGGCGCCGCCCGTGGCCGCCGGCGGCGACGCGGGCCTCGACTCGGCCATCAAGGAGGTCGCGGACCTCATCATCGCGCTGCACGTCGGCATGGCCGACCGGATGGACGACCACGGGGACAAGGTCGCCTACGCCCGGGACTCCTTCCACCGGCACGACGTGGACGTCCACGGGGTGTTCGAGGACCTGATGGCGGGTGAGAACTGATGGGTGACAGCTGGGTCGGCGGCGACATCGGCGGGCTGCGCACGATGGCCGAGACGTACAAGAACGCCAAGGACAAGCTCGACGACGTGGTCAAGCCGCTCAGCGGCGCGGTCGAGAAGCTGGTCGGCGACGCGAGCTGGAAGGGCGAGGCGGCCGAGGGCTTCCGCGGCCGGTGGAGCGAGGACGCGCTGGCCGCCGGGGGGTTCGCCGAACTGGTGCACGCGGCGGGCGAGATCCTCCAGACGCTCGCCGACGCGCTGTCCACGTGCGAGACGTCGCTGCAGAACGCGCAGCACATCGCGGCCCGCAAGGGCGTGGCGACGGATCCCAGGGGCGCGCCGCAGCCGATCATGACGGCGTCTCCGCCGAGCGCGGACGACCAGAAGACCATCTCCGCGATGAACGAGTACGCCAAGGCGCGCGACGAGATCCTGCGCACCGCCCAGCACGCGCGGCTGGTGGCGGCGGAGCAGTTGCAGGGGCTGTACGACAACGTGACGGCGAAGGACGGCTCGGTGTCGCCGGGTGACAAGGTCACCCTGTACGACGCGCTGCGCGGCCTGTACGCCTACGACGCCGAGGACGCCCGGGCGGGCGGCAAGGAGGCCCGCGCGCACATCGACTCGGCCAGGGCCGAGGCGCAGGCGGCCAAGAAGCAGCTGCGCGCCGAGCGCAAGGTGTTCCAGCAGCAGGGCCGCAAAATGCCCGACGACCTGCCCGCCAAGAGCGCCTACCGCGACGCGGTCGACAAGGTCGGGGCGCTGGCGGAGGACATCGCGCGCGCCGACAACGGCAGCACCAAGCTGCCCTACGACCGCGCCCTGAACGTCAAACTGGCCGACGCCGCGGACGCGTTGCGGCTCGGCAAGGGGCTCGAGGCGCTGCCGGAGGCCCTGCGGGAGCTGCCGGTGCTGGACGTCGCCGCGGCCGCCGCGTGCGGTCTGATCGAGGCCAAGGACGACCACGACAAGGGCTGGTCCTGGCAGCACTCCGTCGTCGTCGACGGCGGGGTCGCTCTCGGCGGTCTGGCCGCCGGTGCGGCGATCACGGCGGCGCTGCCCGTCGAGGGCGCCGTCGCCGTCGCCGCGGTCGGCGTGGGCACGGTGGTCGCCGCGACGTCGGTCCTCGACCACGCCTTCCACGAGCACTGGAGCGAGGACATCCACGACCACGGGGTCGTCGGCGGCGTGTGGACCGGGACCAAGCACGTCGCCTCGGAGACCGTCGACGACGGAAAGCGACTGGTGAAGGATGTCTGGCATGGCGTCACGAGCATCTTCTGAGGCCCCGGCCCCCGGGTACTCCGTCCCGGTCCCGGCCCTGCCGCGGCTGGGCCGGACCTGGTACCGGCGCGGCGCGCCCTACTGGCTGCGCCGGGCCCGTACGACGGTGTTCGTCGTCCTCGCCATGGCCCTGTTCTCCCTCTTCGTCGCGGGGTTGTACGCGGGCGTCCGCGACCTGCTGCCGTCCACCGTGCGGGTCGTGTGGGACGGCGGGCAGGCGGTCGCGTCCGCCGTGGCGCTGGTGTGGGGCGCGGTGGCGCAGCGCCGGGAGCACCGCGCCGCTCTGCTGGATCCCCCGGATCCGGACCGGACCCTGCGGGCCAGGCGCGACCACGAGCGGCGGGTCCCGGGCCGGATCGCCCTCGGCCGCGGGCTGGTGCTGCTCGCCGCGCCCGTGATGCCGGCGGTCGCGGCGTATGTCGCCGGACGGCTGGCCGCCTGGCTCACCGTCCGCGAGTACCCGAGCGAGGTCGGCGCCCGCCGCTGGTTCGAGGCGCACGCCACCGGACCCACGGCCCGGCAGGGAGCATAAGGGGCATAGCGGTGCGTCGTGGCCGGGCTGCCGTAACCGGCCGCGCACGCAGCGAGTTGACCCTTCCACCCCACAGGCACTCGTGTGACACTGTCGTCCCCGTCCACCATGCGGACCCCTCGGCTCCGCACCCCCTCCCCCACGAGAAGTGAGCCGTGCGTTCCCTTCCTCTGCCGCTCGCCCTCACCGCGCGTCTGACGCCGGTCGCCGTGCTGGCCTGCGCCGGCTGGGCACTGACCTCGGGCCCGGACACGCCCGCCGCCGCCGACGGTCACCGGCCGGCCGCGCAGACCCCCACCGCGCAGTCCTCCGCCCCCTCCTCCACCGCGGCGTCCAAGACGTACACCGGCGCGCCCTCGCCCTGTGCCGGCGTGCCGGCGGCGACCGTCGAGTCCCTGGTGCCGGGCGCGAAGGCGGCGGGCAAGGAGATCCCCTCGACGGACACCAGGCTGCGCCGCACCTGCTCCTGGAACGCCCTGAAGGGGTACCAGTACCGCTGGCTCGACGTGTCCTTCGAGATCGCCGGCTCCGACCAGGAGGCGACGAAGCAGTACCAGCAGCGGGTCACCGAGAAGAGCGGCGGAGGCGCCGTCCCGGGGCTCGGGGACAGCGGCTACTCCCAGGTGAACCTCACCACCGAGGACAAGCAGCAGACCCGGGAGGGCGTGGTGCTGGCCCGCCTCTCCAACGCCCTGGTGATCGTCACCTACAACGGCAGCGACTTCGAGACGAAGAAGGCGCCGAGCACCGACGAGATCAACAAGGGGGCCATCAAGGCCGCGAAGGCCGCCGTGGCCGCGCTGCGGGGCAGCCGGTCGGACTGACGGCCCCGCGGCACGGCGACGGCGGTCGCCCGCCGCCGTACGGCGGAGCCGCCGGGGGGGGCTTCGGTCAGACCGTCTCCTGAACCGGCTGCTCGCGGCGGCCGGTCAGCACGCTCAGCAGCAGGTACAGCACCAGCGAGGTGCAAAGGCCCACCGCCCAGCCGTAGTCGGCGAGGGATCTGAGGGCGGGCACCGGGCGGCCGTCGATCAGCGGGTGGAAGTCCGCTCCGCCGACGGCGAGGACACCGCCGGCGAGGAAGGCGACGACCGCCCGCCAGTTCCAGCCGCCCGCGTACCAGTAGCGGCCGCCGGCCCGGTAGAGGTCGGCGAGGGCGAGACGGGTGCGGCGCAGGATCCAGTAGTCGGCGACGAGGATGCCCGCGACCGTGCCGAGCAGGCCGCCGACCAGACCGAGCCAGGTGAAGATGTAGCCCTGCGGGTCGGAGTACAGCTTCCAGGGGCAGATCACCACCGCGAGGACCGCGGTGATCAGGGCGCCGGTGCGGAAACTCACCTTGCGGGGCGCGACGTTGGAGAAGTCGAAGGCCGGGGAGACCAGGTTGGCCGCGATGTTCACGGACAGGGTCGCCACCAGCACGGTGACCAGGGCGTAGACGAGGCCGACCACGTTGTCCGTCTTGGCGGCGAGCTGGACCGGGTCCCAGACCGGCTTGCCGTAGACCGCCTGGGACCCGGAGGTGACGAGCACGGACAGGAAGGCGAACAGCGTCATCGTGGTCGGCAGGCCGAGGGCCTGTCCCCACGTCTGCGCCTTCTGGCTGCGGCCGTAGCGGGTGAAGTCGGGGATGTTCAGGGAGAGGGTGGACCAGAAGCCGATCATGCCCATGAGGGACGGCCAGAACAGCTTCCAGAAGTCGCCGCCCCAGCCCAGAGCGGACGGCTGGTCGAACAGCGGGCCGACGCCGCCCGCCTTGTCGCTCATCCACCACAGCATCACGAACGCGCCGACGAGCACGAAGGGCGCGGCCCAGTTCTCGAAGCGGCGGATGGTCTCCATGCCGCGGTGGATGATGGTGACCTGGATCACCCAGAAGATGGCGAAGGACAGCCACATGGTCCACGCGTAGCCGCCGATGTGCGCGGCGTTCGCCCAGCGGTCGCCGATGAGCTTGCCGGCCAGGAAGTAGATGGCCTCGCCGCCGATCCAGGTCTGGATGCCGAACCAGCCGCAGGCCACCAACGCCCGTACTACGGCGGGCAGGTTGGCGCCGCGCACCCCGAAGGAGGCGCGGGCGAAGACCGGGAAGGGGATGCCGTACTTGGGTCCAGCGTGCCCGGTGAGCAGCATGGGCACCAGCACGATCAGGTTGGCGAGGGCGATGGTGAACACCGCCTGCTTCCAGTCCATGCCGACGGCGATCAGACCGGACGCCAGGGTCCAGGAGGCCGTGTTGTGGGCCATGCCCACCCACAGCGCGGAGAAGTTGTACGTCGTCCAGGTGCGTTTCGCCACCGGGACGGGGAGCAGGTCCTCGTTGGCGTAGGGGCCGCTGGGCTGCGGCGCACCGGGGGCGATCTCGACCCGGCCGTCGGCGAGGGTGACCTGTGCGGTCGGCGGTATGGCGGTGGGAGCGGTGTCGGTCATGGGCAGGCCAATCGGGAAGGGGTGGGACGTGAGGCCGTGCGGGTGCTCCGTGGGGGGTGCGCGCAGAGGCGCCCATGCCCCCTCCCGGGACGTCGGGAGGGGGAGACCGGGTGGTGCGGCGCGGCCGGCTGCCTTGCCGCGGTCAGGCGTTGACGGCCGGGATCACCTGAGTGCCGTAGGCGTCGATGGCGGCTTCCCGGGCGTCGTGCATGGCGTACACCGCGAACTGGTCGACGCCCAGCTCGCGCAGCGCGTTCAGTTTCTCGACGTGCTTCTCGGGAGGGCCGATCACGCAGAAGCGGTCCACGATCTCGTCCGGCACGAACTGGGTGTCGGGGTTGCCGCTGCGCCCGTGGTGCGCGTAGTCGTACCCCTGGCGGGACTTGATGTAGTCGGTGAGTTCGTCGGGGACCTGGGCGGAGTGCTCGCCGTACTTGGCGACCAGGTCGGCGACGTGGTTGCCGACCATGCCGCCGAACCAGCGGCACTGTTCGCGCGCGTGGGCGAGCGCGGCGGGCGAGTCGTCCTCGGTGACGTAGGCGGGGGCGGCCACGCAGATGGTGACGTCGGACGGGTCGCGGCCGGCAGCGGCGGCGGCCTCCTTGACGGCCTTCACCATGTACTCGGTCAGGTACAGGTCGGAGAGCTGGAGGATGAACCCGTCGGCCTCCTCGCCGGTCATCTTCAGCGCCTTGGGCCCGTACGCGGCCATCCAGACGGGGAGTTCGGCGCCCGGCCGGATCCACGGGATACGGATCCGCGTGCCGCCGAGGTCGGCCTCCTCGCCCCGGCCGAGGGCGCGGATGACCTTCATGGCCTCGCTGATCCGGGCCAGGGTGTTCGGCTTGCGTCCGGCGACCCGCATGGCGGAGTCGCCGCGGCCGATGCCGCAGACCGTGCGGTTGCCGAACATGTCGTTGAGGGTGGCGAAGGTGGAGGCGGTGACCTCCCAGGTGCGGGTGCCGGGGTTGGTGACCATCGGGCCGACCTTCAGCCGGGTGGTGTTGGCGAGGATCTGGCTGTAGATCACGAACGGCTCCTGCCACAGCACGGCGGAGTCGAAGGTCCAGCCGTGGGTGAAGCCGTTGCGCTCGGCCCGCTTCATCAGGCTGACGACCTGGGAGGCCGGCGGGTCGGTCTGCAGGACGAGTCCGAAGTCCATGGGCACCACTCCTAGTTCAGGTACTGGCAGGTCGAGCGTGGGGTGAACACCCCGTGTCCGGCGCGTCCGGTGTACGCGCGGTCGGTGATGACCGGCTCGCCGCGCGACAGGACCGTCTCGACCCGGCCGGTGGTCCGCCTGCCCTCGTAGGCCGAGTAGTCGACGTTCATGTGGTGCGTCTCGGCGGACATGACCTGTTCGGCGCCCGGGTCGTAGACGACGACGTCGGCGTCGGCGCCCGGGGCGATGGTGCCCTTCTTCGGGTACAGGCCGAACATGCGGGCCGGGGTGGCGCAGGCGATCTCGATCCAGCGGCGCCGCGAGATGTGCCCGTCGACGACGGCCTGGTGCAGCAGGTCCATGCGGTTCTCCACACCCGGCAGCCCGTTGGGGATCTTGGAGAAGTCGCCCCGGCCGAGTTCCTTCTGGCCGACGAAGCAGAACGGGCAGTGGTCGGTGGAGACCACCTGGAGGTCGTTGGTGCGCAGCCCCTTCCACAGCGCGGCCTGGTGTTCCTTGGGCCGCAGGGGGGTGCTGCACACGTACTTGGCGCCCTCGAAGCCGGGCTCGGCGAGGTTGTCGGTGGACAGGAACAGGTACTGCGGGCAGGTCTCACCGAAGACGTTCAGCCCCTCGTCCCGGGCCCGGGCCAGCTCGGCGACCGCCTCGGCGGCCGAGACGTGCACGACGTACAGGGGCGCGCCCGCGACCTGGGCGAGCCGGATGGCGCGGTGGGTGGCCTCGGCCTCCAGCAGCGCCTTGCGGACCTCGCCGTGGTAGCGGGGGTCGGTCTCCCCGCGGGCCAGCGCCTGCTCGACCAGCACGTCGATCGCGATGCCGTTCTCCGCGTGCATCATGATCAGGCCGCCGTTCTCGGCGGAGCGCTGCATGGCCCGCAGGATCTGCCCGTCGTCGGAGTAGAACACCCCCGGGTAGGCCATGAACTGCTTGAAGGACGTGATGCCCTCCTCGACCAGGAGGTCCATCTCCTTGAGCGTCTCCTCGTTCACATCGGAGACGATCATGTGGAAGGCGTAGTCGATCGCGCAGTTGCCCTCGGCCTTGGCGTGCCAGGTGTCCAGACCCTCCCGCAGGGTGTGGCCGACGCTCTGCACCGCGAAGTCGACGACGGTGGTGGTACCGCCCCAGGCGGCGGCCCGGGTGCCGGTCTCGAAGGTGTCGGAGGCGAAGGTGCCGCCGAACGGCAGCTCCATGTGGGTGTGGGCGTCGACACCGCCCGGGATGACGTACTTCCCCGTGGCGTCGATGACCCGGTCGGCGGTGAACGCCGCCGCGGCGGGCGTGCCCGCGGCGGCGAGGGCGGCGATACGGCCGTCCTCGATCAGGACGTCGGCGTGGATCTCGTCGGACGCGGTGATGACGAGACCGCCGCGGATGAGAGTGCGGCTGCTCATGGTGCCTCTCCTGGGTGGGTGCGGGTCGGGTGTGGCTGGTGGCGCCCGGGCGGCGGCGGCCGCGTGCCGGGCACAGCCCCGGGCCCCTCGCGGGGCGCCGGCGGCACCTGCGTCGCTAGGGAGCGGTCAGCGGCGTGTACGCCCCCGGCGCCCGGTCGCGGTAGAACTGCCAGCGGTCGCGGACCTCGCGGAGCTTGGCGAGGTCCAGGTCCCGGACGACGAGTTCGGTCTCCTTGTCGCTCGCCACCTCGCCGACGAACTGGGCCTCGGGGTCCACGAAGTAGGTCGTGCCGTAGAAGTCGTTGTCGCCCAGGTCCTCCACCCCGACCCGGTTGATGGCGCCGACGAAGTACTCGTTGGCGACGGCCGCCGCCGGCTGCTCCAGCTGCCACAGGTAGCGGGACAGGCCGCGCGAGGTGGCCGAGGGGTTGAAGACGATCTCGGCGCCGGCGAGTCCGAGCGCCCGCCAGCCCTCGGGGAAGTGGCGGTCGTAGCAGATGTACACGCCGATCCGGCCGACGGCCGTGTCGAAGACGGGCCAGCCGCTGTTGCCCGGGCGGAAGTAGAACTTCTCCCAGAATCCCTGCACCTGGGGGATGTGGGTCTTGCGGTACTTGCCGAGGTAGGAGCCGTCCGCGTCGATCACGGCGGCGGTGTTGTAGAGGACGCCGGGCTGCTCCTCCTCGTACATCGGCAGGACGAGGACGACACCCAGTTCCCGCGCGAGCGCCTGGAAGCGCTTGACGGTGGGGCCGTCCGGGATCCGCTCGGCGTACTCGTAGAACGCCTTGTCCTGGACCTGGCAGAAGTAGGGGCCGTAGAACAGCTCCTGGAAGCAGAGGACTTGGGCGCCCTGCGCGGCCGCGTCCCGGGCCGCCTGCTCGTGCACCTGGATCATGGACTCCTTGTCGCCGGTCCAGGCGGTCTGGAAGAGGGCGGCACGGATCACTCGGCTCATCGGGACCTCCGGTAGCTCGGTGTAGGGCGAGCGTAGAAAGCCCCGGCGCGCCGTTCGACGGGCAGGGTGTCACGTCTGGGGGCGGTCGGCGTGCCACCGTGTCACGTGTTCGCGAGCCCATGTTTCACCGTCGTTTTCCCAGGTCGTGGCATGTTTCACCCCTGTTGCGCGTCGTGCGCGAGGAGCGCGATGTGCACCGAGGCCGCCTGCTCGAAGTCGTCGAGGTCGACGCCGAGCCGGGTCTGTATCGCCTCCAGGCGGCGGTAGAGGGCCGGCCGGGAGACGTGGTGGAGCTGGGCGGTGCGGGACTTGTTGCGGCCGGTCGCCAGGTAGGTGCGCAGCACGCCGAGCAGTTCCTGGTCCGCGCCGCACAGCAGGCCGTCCAGCTCCCGTTCGGCGAACGACTGCACCTGCGGGTCGTCCCGCAACAGCCTTACCAGGCCGCGCAGATGGACGTCCCGTAGACGTACGACGGGCGGCAGGTCGAGGGCCGCGGAGGTGTCGGCGACGGCGTCGGCGACATGCCGGGCCTCGCGCAGCCCGGCCGGCACCTCGTCCCAGTCGGCGCGCGGGTCGGCGGCGGCGACCACTGTGTGCGGCAGTGCGGTCTCGGTGCGCAGCCGGGTGGCGAAGTGGGCGGTCAGCTCCCGCGCGTCCTGGTCCCGGGGGAGGCTGAGCAGGACGGCGGTGGCGCCGTCGGCCAGTTCGGCGACGAGCCCGGACATCCCGAGGACCCGCAGCACCCGGTCGAGGCGGCCGGGTTCACCGCCCGGTACGACGAGGGGCACGAAGGTCCGCCGGTTCACCGGCAGTCCGGCCGCCCGCGCCCGGGGCAGCAGTTGCCTGGCCGGGACGACACCGGAGGCGAGGTCGGTCAGCAGGCTCTGCGCGGACTGCTCCTCCCAGCTGGGCGCGGAGCCGCCGAGCATGCGGTGCAGGACCAGGGCCTCCGCCGCCCGGTCGGCGAGCAGCCGCCCGCTGGCCGTGTCGCCGCGGTACCCGCACAGCAGCAGCCGGCCCCAGCGCTCCCCGCGTCCGCCGAGTTCGGCGCGGATCCAGCCGTCGCCCTCGCCGCCGCCGGCCTGGCGGGCGATCCGCTCCCAGTCGCGCAGCACGTCGTCGACGGCCGGCCGCTCCCCCGCCGTGGCGAGCACGCGGTGGGCGAGGTTGGTGACGACGACCGGGCAGCCGCTGTACCGGGCGACCTCGTCGAGCAGCCGTCCGAGCGGGGCGCCGGCGGTGATCAGCCCGGTGAGCGCGGTCCGCACGGTCTCCGAGAGGCTCACGGCGGCGAACTTCCGCCGCACCAGCCGGGACTGGACTTCCTCCGTCAGCTCGGCGAAGGGGAAGGGCCGGTGCAGGACGACCAGCGGCAGGCCGCACCGTTCGGCGGCCCGGCGCATCACCTCGGGCGGTGCCGGGAAGGCGCGGCCGAGGCCCAGCACGACGGCGGCGGCCTCCGCGCGGTGCAGGGACTGGATGTACTCGGCCTGCTTCGCCTCGTCGCCGGCGAGGAGCACGCCGGTGGTGAGCACCATCTCGCCGCCGCGCAGCATCACGCCGACGTCGGCGGCCTCGGCGACGTGCACCCAGCGCACGGGCCGGTCCAGTTGGGCCGCTCCGGCCACCACCTCGGGCTCCCCGGCCTGGACCCGCTCCAGGGTGAGCACCTGCCGGACGGAGAGGGCGGGCTCCAGGGGGTGGACGTGTCGGGACTCCCAGGTGGTGGTCATGGCCGTGAACCCGTTCTCTAGTACGTGCTCCTCAGGGCGTCTTCGAGGATCGCGGCGCCCTCCTCGGCCTCCGCGACGGTCAGCGACAGCGGCGGGGCGATGCGCAGGGCGCTGGTGTCGTGGCCGCCGCCCTTGCCGATGAGCAGGCCGCCCTCGCGGGCCGCCTCCAGGACGGCCGCGGCCGCCCGCGGGTCGGCCTCGTCGGTGCCGGGCCTGACCAGTTCGACGCCGATCATCAGTCCCCGCCCGCGCACCTCCCGGACCCCGGGCAGCTGGGCGGCGACGGCCCGCAGCCGCTCGATGAGCAGTCCGCCGACGCGCCGGGCGTTGCCCTGGAGGTCGTGTTCGAGGAGGTAGGTGAGGTTGGCGAGGCCCGCGGCCATGGTGAGCTGGGTGCCGCCGAAGGTGGAGATGCTGTTGGCGTCCAGGCAGTTCATGATCTCGGCGCGGGCGATGACCCCGCCGATGGAGGAGCCGTTGCCGATGCCCTTGGCGAAGGTGACGATGTCCGGCGGGCCGCTGCGGGCGTGCGCCTGCCAGCCCCAGAAGTGCTCGCCGGTGCGTCCCCAGCCGGTCTGCACCTCGTCGGCGATCCACAGGATGCCGTGGGCGTTCAGCACCTCGCGGAAGGCGGCGTAGAGGCCGTCCGGCGGCGAGGTGAAGCCGCCGACGCCCTGGACGGGTTCGGCGATCAGCGCGGCCGGCGGGCGGGTGTGCCCGAGGATGTCCTTGAGGTCCGCCACGCAGGCGTCGATGAAGGCGCGGTCGTCCAGGTCGGCGAAGGGGCCCCGGTGGCGGACGCCGCCGTGCACGTAGAGGGTCTGCAGCGGGGACAGCGAGGTCGGGGACCAGCTGCGGTTGCCGGTGATGCCGACGGTGCTGAAGGACCGGCCGTGGTAGCTGTTGCGCATCGCCAGCACCGTGTTGCTGCGCCGGTAGGTCGTGGCGAGCAGCAGGGCGGTGTCGTTGGCCTCCGTGCCGGAGGTCGTGAAGAACACCCGGGCGTCCGGGATGCCGCTCACCTGGGCGATGCGCTCGGCGAGTTCCACCATCGGCCGGTTGAGGTACAGCGTCGAGGAGTGGATGATCCGGCCGGCCTGGTCACCGACCGCCTTGGTCACCTCGGGCAGGGCGTGCGCGGTCATCGTGGTGAGGATGCCGCCGAAGAAGTCCAGGTACTTGTTGCCCGCCGAGTCCCAGACGTGGCGGCCCTCGCCGTGCGTGATCTCCAGCGGCTCGTCGTAGTAGAGGGCGAGCCAGTCCGGAAGGACGTTTCGGTGGCGGGCGTAGAGGTCGTTCACGGCTGCACCAGCCCTTCGTAGGCGTCGGGGCGGCGGTCGCGGTAGAAGGCCCACTGCTGCCGCACCTGCTCGATGAGGTCGAAGTCCAGGTCACGGACGACGAGTTCCTCTGCCTTGTCGCTGGCGACGTCACCGACGAACCGGCCGCGCGGGTCGACGAAGTAGCTCGTGCCGTAGAAGTCGTTGTCGCCGTACTCCTCCTGGCCGACCCGGTTGATGGCGGCGACGAAGTACTCGTTGGCGACGGCCGCCGCCGGCTGCTCCAGCTGCCACAGGTAGGAGGACAGGCCGCGGTGGGTGGCGGAGGGGTTGTATACCAGCTGGGCGCCGTTGAGGCCGAGTTGGCGCCAGCCCTCGGGGAAGTGACGGTCGTAGCAGATGTACACGCCGACCTTGCCGACGGCCGTGTCGAAGACGGGCCAGCCGACGTTGCCCGGTTTGAAGTAGTACTTCTCCCAGAAGCCCTTGACCTGCGGGATGTGGTGCTTGCGATATTTGCCGAGGTAGCTGCCGTCGGCGTCGATCACGGCGGCGGTGTTGTAGTAGAAGCCGGACTGCTCGACCTCGAAGACCGGTACGACGATCACCATGCCGGTCTCGCGGGCGAGGGCCCGCATCCGGCGGACGGTCGGGCCGTCGGGCACCGGCTCGGCCCAGCGGTAGTGCTCCGGCTCCTGGACCTGGCAGAAGTAGGGGGCGTTGAAGACCTCCTGGAAGCCGATGATCCGCGCACCCCGGCGGGCCGCCTCGCGGGCGTGCTCCTCGTGCTTCGCCACCATGGACTCGGTGTCGCCGGTCCAGGTGGCCTGGACCAGTGCGGCACGTACGACGTTGGCCATGAGCTGCTCCTTCGACGCGACGTCCGAGCCTCTACGCCCGTAGAAACGGCCCGTAGAGGCTCGAAAGTAAGCCTCGCCGGGGCCCTTGCCAAGACCATCGTCGTCAACCCGCTGGGTCGATCTCGTTTCACACTCCTTCAGGTGATCGCAGGGGTGATCCGGGGACGGCCCCGGGGGTGGTGCGGGGACGGCCCGGGAGTGGGCCGCGGCGACGGGCGAGGGCGAGCCGCGGGGCTGGTCAGGCGGTGAGGCCCGCGACCCGCAGGGCGTGCACCAGGTCCCACTCGCGCTCCTTCGAGACGCCTCGCGCAGCCCGCAGCAGCAAGGGCACGAGGCGGCGCGGGTCCGCGGCGGCGCTGCGGGCGGCTTCCTCCGGGGGACGGACGCGGACGTAGGCGTCCAACAGGGCCTGCACCTCGCGCTCCCGCCCCTGTGTGTCCAGCCCCAGAACGACGGCACCGATCTCGGCGGCCGGCCTGGCGACGCCCTGGTGCAACAGCTGCCGCCCGTCGGCGGGCCTCCCGACCGCGGTCAGCGCCTCGGCGGCGGCGACCAGTGGCTCGGCGGGCAGCGAGGCGGCCTCCCACAGCAGGGTGCCCCAGTCGGCGCCGAGCCCGGCCGGCTCCAGGGCGTCGGCGAGCAGGGGCAGCCGGGCGGCGGGCCAGTGCGCGCACTCGACGAGCAGCGCGTGCGCCTCGCCGCTGCGGCCCTCTGCCCTCAGCCGCACCAGCGCCCCTACGGCTGCGGCGACGGCGGCCCCCGCGGCGGGATCCGCCTCCGCGGCGGCCGCCCGCGCCGACGTGCCGGTCTCCACCGGCTCCCCCGCCCCGGCGAACCGGGCCC
>NZ_JAJSZC010000136.1:0-20946 GCF_036815105.1 Streptomyces sp. IBSBF 3136 | reverse complement strand
ACCCCGACCCTCCCCACGATCCCCGTAGGCCCCTCCGTCCGCACCGTCCGCGGCACCTGCCCGAGCCCGTTCGGCGAGCTGCTGCTGACCGGCGTGGAGTCCGGCGGCGGGTTCGCCCTCACCTCGCTGTCCCTGCCGGGGCCGCCCGGAGCGCCGGCCGTCCCTGAGCCGGACCCTGACGAGCGGGCGTTCGCCGAGGCGCGGCGCGAGCTGGACGCCTACTTCGCGGGCCGCCTGACCCGCTTCTCACTGCCGCTCGCGCCCGCGGGCACTCCCTTCCAGCTCCGCGTGTGGCAGACGCTGGAGGACGTCCCGTACGGCACCACGACCAGCTACGGCGAACTGGCCGCACGGCTGGGCGTGTCCCGGGCCGGGATGCGCGCGGTGGGCCGGGCGCTCGGCGCCAACCCGCTGCTGCTGGTGCGCCCCTGCCACCGGGTGATCGGGGCGGACGGGTCGCTGCGCGGGTACGCGGGCGGCGTGGAGCGCAAGGCGTGGCTGCTCACGCACGAGGGCGCGCTGCCGCCCGCCCTGGTATGAGGGAGGAGCGGTCATGGAGTTCACCGGGGCCGAGGCCGAACGGCGAGTCGCCCGCACCGACTGGTCCGCGCTCGCGGCCGGGCTGGACGAGCACGGCAGCGCGCCCACGGGCCCGCTGCTGACCGGGCGGGAGTGCGCCCGCCTGGCCGCCCTCTACGACGAGCCGGAGCTGTTCCGCACCACCGTCGACCTGGGCAGGCACCGGTTCGGCTCCGGCGAGTACCGCTACTTCACGCACGACCTGCCCGCCCCCGTGGCCGCCTTGCGCGCCGCCCTGTACCCGCGTCTGCTGCTCGTCGCCCGCACCTGGGCGGCCCGGCTCGACCGGCCGGCGCCCTGGCCCGACTCGCTGACCGAGTGGCTGGAGCGCTGCCACGCCGGCGGACAGGACCGGTCGGCGCAGATCCTGCTCCGCTACGGCCCGGGCGACTGGAACGCCCTGCACCGGGACGTCTTCGGGGAACTGGTGTTCCCGCTCCAGGTGGTGATCGCCCTGGACGCGTACGGCACCGACTACACCGGCGGCGAGTTCCTGATGGTCGAACAGCGGCCGCGCGCCCAGTCCCGGGGGACCGCGACCGCCCTGGAACAGGGGCACGGGCTGGTCTTCACGACCCGCGACCGCCCCGTGCGCTCGCGGCGCGGCTGGTCGGCCGGGGCGACGCGGCACGGGGTGAGCACCGTGCGCTCGGGTCGCAGGCGCACCCTGGGGCTGGTCTTCCACGACGCCGCCTGACGCCGTGCGGGACCCGGCTCCCCCGACGCCCGACACCCTCAGACGCGCCGCAGCAGGTCCCTCACATACCCGAGCAAAACGTGTCTTATTTCATTCATGCACACACCTTCGCGGCGTACCCTGCTCCGTGCCCCGCTCGCTGCCGCGGGCGCGGGATTCCTGGCTGCCTGCACCGACTCCGGTCCCCGCACCCGCTCCGGCCCCGAGGGGTCGGCGGCCGCAGAGGGGGACTTCGTGCCCTCGGGGCCCAAGGGATATGTCGACCCGTCGGGTCCGGAGGTCCGTGCCGCCGAGCGCAAGCGCGGCTCCGGGCCGGTGCGCATGCTCAGGTTGACCGCCGCCGAGACCACGCTGGACCTGGGCGGCCGGCACGTGCACAGCTGGGCGTACCACGACACGGTGCCCGGACCGCTGGTGCGGGTGACCGCCGGTGACGTCCTCAGTCTCACCCTCGCCAACCGGCTGCCGGCCACCACCACGCTGCACTCCCACGGCGTCCGGATGCGCTGCGACATGGACGGCGTGCCGGACCTGACCCAGCGGGCCATCGCCCCGGGCGCGGACTTCACCTACCGGTTCACCGTCACCCACCCGGGGACCTACTTCCTGCACTCGCACGTCGGGCTCCAGCCCGACCGCGGTCTGTACGCCCCGCTGATCGTCGACGACCCCAGGGAGCCCCTGTCCTACGACAAGGAGTGGATCGTCCTGCTCGACGACTGGGTCGACGGGGTGGACGGCTCCACCCCCGACCAGGTGCTCGCGCAGCTCCTGCCGAAGGGCATGAAAATGGGCGGCATGGCCATGGGGTCCGAGGGCAGCCCGGCGCCGCACGCATCGGCCGGACCGCACACGCCGTCCGCCCACGCGTCCGCCCACGCGTCCGCCCACTCCGCTGCCTCGCACCGGTCCTCCGGCCCCAACCGGGTGCTGCACTCCTCGCGCAGCCGTCTGCTGCGCGGCGAGGCCGGCAGTGTCGACTACCCGCTCTACCTCGCCAACGGCCGGGTGCCCACGCAGCCCTCGACGTTCCGCTGCCGCCCGGGCGACCGCATCCGGCTGCGCATCATCAACGCCGGTTCGGAGACCGCCTTCCGGGTCGCGCTGGACGGCCACCGCATGACCGTCACGCACACCGACGGCTACCCGGTGCGGCACACCTCGACCGACGCCCTGCTCATCGGCATGGCCGAGCGCTACGACGTCCTGGTCACCGCCAAGGACGGCGTCTTCCCGCTCGTCGCGCTCGCCGAGGGCAAGCGCGGCCAGGCCCTCGCCGTCCTGCGCACGGACAAGGGGAAGACGGTTCCCCCCGCCGACATCCGCCCGGACGAGCTCGACGGGGAGATCGTCCCGGCCCGCCGGCTCGAACCGGACGAGTCCGTGGTCCTGGCGGACCGCGAGCCCGACCGCGAGATGCGCATCAAGAGCACGGGCAGCATGGGGAAGTACGACTGGGCCTTCGACCACCAGCCCTACTCACCGCGCATGCGCCACCCCGTCCGCGCGGGCGAGCGGGTGCGGCTCACCCTCATCAACGCCACCGACATGTGGCACCCCCTGCACCTGCACGGCCACACGTTCGCCATGACCGGCCTGGACGCCGTCGGCGCGCGCAAGGACACCGCCATCGTCCTGCCCCACCGCAAGCTGGTGGTGGAGTTCGACGCCGACAACCCCGGCCTCTGGATGCTCCACTGCCACAACCAGTACCACTCGGAGAGCGGCATGATGACCATCCTCGGCTACCGCACCTGATCCCACGCCCCCGTGTGTCAGCGGCTCTGGTCCGCCACGAAGGAGGCCATCCAGGCCAGCGCCGCGTTCCAGTTGACGGCCGTCTCGTCGGTGGACCAGGACTGGATGTCGTCGATGTAGCAGAACTGGCCCGTGCAGCCCTTCAGTCTGCTCTGCGCGTACGGGTCCTGGATGCCCGAGTTGGGGCCTCCGGCCAGGGTGCCCGCCGGCGGGTCCGGCAGGCGCGGGTCGAGTTCGCGGGCGTACCAGCGGCTGTGCTGGTGGTGCGCGGCGACCTCGCCGTAGCCGGTGACGTACGAGATGTTCAGCGCGTTGCGGCCGAGGAGGTAGTCCATGGCACCGACCGCGGCGCCCCGGTACTTCGCCGCGCCCGTGAGGTCGTAGGCGGTCGCGATGACATGGGCGTTGTTGAGGACCTGGGCGTTGGAGCCCCAGTCGTAGAGGTTGCCGTCGGGTGCGTAGGGCATGCCGTAGGGCTGGGACCGGGCGGTCGCCAGGTAGCGGTCGGCGGCCTCGGTCACCGAGCGGCGCACGCGGTCCCGGCCGGGCAGGTGGTTCGGCACGGTGGCGAGGTCGAGACGGCCGGCGGCGGCCGTGCGGCTCCAGTCGAAGCCGAGGGGGCCGAAGATGTCGGCGTCGTGGACGGGCGAGTCGAGCACCGCGTCCGCGAACCGGCGCTCCCCGGTGGTCAGATACAGCTCCGCCGCCGCCCAGTAGAACTCGTCCGAGGCGTTGTCGTCGGGGTAGGCGCCGCCGCCGGTGCCGTCGTCCGGGTCCTGGTACACCGCGGGGTGGGCGAGGGCGGCCCGCCACGCCTTGCGGGCGGCGGTGAGCGCCTGGGCCGCGAACGCCGGGTCGTAGGGGCGGTAGAGGCGGGCCGCCTGCGCGGCCGTGGCCGCCAGGTTCAGTGTGGCCTGGGTGGTCGGGGCGTGCAGTTCGCGCTTCTGGGGGTCGTCACCGGGCAGCAGCGGCAGCCCCGTCCACTGGGCGTCGTGCACCTTGGCGTGGGCCATGCCGGCCAGCGGCTGCCCGTCGGGCACCTGCATGCGCAGCAGGAACTCCAGTTCCCAGCGGGCCTCGTCGAGCACGTCCGGCACCTTGTTGCCGCTCTCGGGGATGTGCAGGCTGCCGTCGCCGAGCCGCCGGGGCTGCCCGGTGCGGGCCCACAGGGAGCGCTCGTAGGTGCTCAGCAATTCCCAGGTGGAGATGCCCCCGTTGACGACGTACTTGCCGTGGTCGCCGGCGTCGTACCAGCCGCCCGTGACGTCCAGCGTGTAGTCGCACTCACCGGGCCGGCAGGGCACGTCGAAGTCGCCCTGGTTGGGTGCCGTGTTCAGGTGTCCGGCGGCCCTGCCGTAGCCGGGGCGCAGGTCGTCGCGGATCGCGATGCCGCTGCGCTGCGTGTAGTAGTACTTCAGCGAGTCGAGCCGCAGCCGCTCGTAGGCGTCGCCGCCGATGTCGAACGGGCGGCTCGTCTCACCGTCGGCGACCAGGGTGAAGCCCTCACCGCGCCCGCGGAAGGCGCCGAAGTCGATCGTGTGGACGTTCTGCCCGGAGGAGACGTCCGTGCCGCGCGGCACGCTCCTGCCGCGGGCGACCGTGCGGCCGCCGGCGTCCCTGAGCCGCCAGGGCAGCGGCGAGGCGGCGGCGGTGACGAGGGTGGCGTCCTTCGGTCCGGCGGGCAGGTAGGCGACCTGGTTGACGCGGACCCGCGGCCCGGTGTCGGGCTCGTACACCTCGGGCGGGACCCCGCCGAGCAGCGACACGTCGTCCAGGCACAGCCGCCAGGCGTCCGGGGAGCCGCCCGCCTGGAAGGCGACCTGCGCCAGGGCGGTGTCGACGGGCGAGGTGAAGGTGTACGTGTAGGCGCCGCCGGTGGCCTCCAGCTGGGGAGAGGCCTCGTACCAGGTGTCGTACGGGGACACCTGGAGCCCGACGATCGCGCGCACCGGGTGCCCCGCCGGCACCCCGGACGCCTTGAAGGAGAAGCGGTACGACTCCCCCTTGACCAGGGTGACGTCGTTCTGCCCGACGGCGGCGTCCCAGCGGTTCCCGGTGCCGCCGGGCACGTCCGCGCACAGCTGTCCGCCGGACACGGCCGCGGTGACGCCGGGGGTGGTCCACCACGGGTCGGTGCCGGTGTCGAAGGTGCCGTTCCTGATCTGTTCGGTCTCCTCGGCGCCGGCCTGGGCGGCCGGCAGCGCGGTGAGGGCCGAGGCCAGCAGGGCGGTGAGGGCGAGCAGGGCGGCGCTGCGTCGTTTCACGTCTGGGCTCCTCGGACGGAGGTGCGGGTGGCGCTCCCCTCGCGGTGGGAGCGCTCCCAGATGCGGGCGCCACCATGCTTGTTGCAGCCATGACATCCGTCAACCGTCCGGACGGGGAGACACCCGATCCGCTTGTCCGGCGCGGGCACCGCACACCCGCAAGTGATCGCGCCCGAGAACATTCTGACGGTCCGCCACCCGGTCTCGGCGCCGGCCGTGGCCGCTGACCAGCCACGTCCGTCACATCGGCCGAAACTCCCCCTTGACGACCCGTGGCGGCTCGGCCGGTTCACCCGGGGACGCGGTCCGGCAACCCGCGCGACGCACTACCCTGGAAGCCAGGTGATGCCACCTGTTCACTGTGAGTGTGCGCTTGGGAGCGGCGACGAATGAGCCGGGTCTATCCCTTCGACGATGCGGCGACGGCCCGGGCTGTGATCGGCGCCGACGGAACGCTGGTGGAGTGGAACGAGGGCGCGCGGCGGCTGCTCGGCCACCCCGCCGACGCCGTCCTGGGCCGCCCGGCCGCCCGGCTGCTGGCCGCGGACGGGACACCGGCCGCCCCCGGCGGCCCACGCTGGGCCGGCACGGTCGGATTGCGCCACCGGGACGGCCGTACGGTCCCCGTGCGGCTGCTCGCCCACCACCGGCCGCCGCGTGACGGACGCGGCGGCGACTGGCTCGTGGTCAGCCCGCTCACCGGACGGGACCCCGGCTCCCCGGACGATCCGCTCGGCCGCGCGGGCCTGGTCCAGTCGCCGTGCGCCCTGTCCTTGTTCGACGAGGCACTGCGGCTGCGACTGATGAACGACGCCATGGCGGAGGTCATCGGCCTGCCCGAGGAGTACCTGCGCGGCCTGCGGCTCTCGGAGATCGGCGGCAGGCCGCAGAGCGAGGAGCTGGAGCAGGGTCTGCTCCAGGTGCTCACCACCGGCCGGCCGCTGGACGTCGAGGCGTTCATGCGGTCCGGCGGCGAGGACCGGGCGCACGCCTGGTTGGCCCGCATGGCGCCGGTCACCGACGCCGCCGGCGTGGTGCGCGGGGTCTCCATGGCGGTCCACGACGTCACCGACAACCACCGGGCCCGGCAGCGGCTGCAGCTCGTCAACGAGGCGAGCGTGCGCATCGGCACCACCCTCGACGTCACCCGTACGGCACAGGAACTCGCGGACGTCTGCGTGCCCGCGCTCGCCGACTTCGTCACCATCGACCTGCTGGACCCCGAGGAGTACGGCGGTGAGCCCCCGGCCCGCATCACCGCACCGGTGAACCTGCGCCGGTTCGCGCACCAGTCGGTGCTCAGCGGCGTCCCCGAGGCGGTGGCCAAGCCCGGGCTGGTCGAGGTGCACCCGCCCTTCTCCCCGCAGGCCCACGCGCTGACCGCCGGCCGCACCATCCGGGTCCCGGTCACCGGGGGCGAGCTGGACGAGTGGCTGTCCTTCAACCCCGCCCGCGGCGACCGGGTGCGGGACTACGGCATCCACTCCTCCATGTCCGTGCCCATCCAGGCCCGCGGGCTGACCCTCGGGGTCGCGGTGCTCGCCCGGCACCGGAGCCCGGACCCGTTCACCGACGACGACATGCTGCTGGCCGAGGAGATCACCGCCCGGGCCGCCGTCTGCATCGACAACGCCCGCCGCTACTCCCGCGAGCGCGAGACCGCCCTCGCGCTGCAGCGCAGCCTGCTGCCCCGCTCCCTCCCCCGCACGGCCGCCCTCGAGGCGTCCTCCCGCTACCTCCCGGCGACCCGGGCGGGCGTGGGCGGCGACTGGTTCGACGTGATCCCGCTGTCCGGGATGCGGGTGGCGATGGTGGTGGGGGACGTCGTCGGGCACGGCATCCAGGCGTCGGCCACCATGGGCCGGCTGCGCACCGCCGTCCGCACCCTCGCCGACATCGACCTGGCCCCGGACGAGCTGCTCACCCACCTCGACGACCTGGTGGTGCGGCTGTCGGAGGAGTCCGGCGGCGACGGCAGCCCCGGCGAGGTGGGCGCCACCTGTCTGTACGCCGTCTACGACCCGGTGTCCCGGCGCTGCACGCTGGCCCGGGCCGGGCTGCCGCCGCCCGTGGTGCTGGAGCCGGGCGGCGTGCCCCGCCCGCTCGACCTGCCCGCCGGTCCCCCGCTGGGCCTGGGCGGCCTGCCCTTCGAGTCGGCCGACGTGGAGCTGGCCGAGGGCACCGTCCTCGCCCTGTACACGGACGGTCTGGTGCTGTCCCGGGAGCGCTCGGAGGATGCCGGGCGGGAGCCGCTGCTCCAGGCCCTCGGGGCGTACTCGGACTCGCTGGACGAGACCTGCGACCGCATCCTGCACGCGCTGCTGCCGCGGGGCGGTGCCCCCGACGACGTGGCGCTGCTGCTGGCCCGCACCCGGGGGCTGCCCGCCTCCCAGGTGGCGACCTGGGACATCCCCGCCGATCCCGCGCTGGTCGCGCCGATCCGCAAACAGGTGGTGGACCAGCTGGAGCGCTGGTCACTGACCGGGATCGCGTTCACGGCGGAGCTGGTGGTCAGCGAGCTGGTCACCAACGCCATCCGGTACGGCGCCCGCCCCATCCGGCTGCGGCTGATCCACGACGCGGCCACCCTGATCGTCGAGGTGTCCGACACCAGCCACACCGCCCCGCACCTCAGGCGGGCCAAGACCTTCGACGAGGGCGGCCGCGGGCTGCTGCTGGTCGCCCAGCTCACCCAGCGGTGGGGCAGCAGGCACACCGCCGAGGGCAAGACGATCTGGGCGGAGCTGGGCGTGCTGGAGGAGGATCAGTAACCCCGCAGCCAGGGCCGCACCTGTTTGCGGGCCTCGTGCAGCCGGGACTTGAGAGTGCCGAGCGGGATGCCGATCCGCTCGGCGACCTCGGCATAGTCCAGCTGGCAGACGTCCCGGTAGACCAGGGGCGCGACGAGGTGCGGATGCTCGCGCTCCAGCCGGTCCAGGGCCTCCAGCAGATCGATCCGCGAGCCGGCGATGACGCTGGTGGTGCGCGGGTCGGCGGCCTCGGCGGGGGCGACGGCGAGGGGCTGTTCGGCGGCCCGCCGCTTCAGCTCGCGGTACTTCTGCCGGCAGCAGTTGGCGACGACGGTGTACAGCCAGGTGCTGAAACGGCTGCGGCCCTCGAAGGCGGAGATGTGCCGGGCCACCTGGAGCAGCACGTCCTGGGCGGCCTCCTCGGCGTCCTCACGGCACGGCAGGAAGCGCCCGCAGCGGCGCACGATCTCGGGCCGCAGCTCCGCCAGCAGCCGGTCGAGAGCGGCCCCGTCGCCCGCGGCGGCGCGCCGGGCGAGTTCTTCGGCGGTCACCGGGTCCTGCACGTCGGGGTCCCCCTCGAAGTCGATCTCAGGGCAGGCATGATAGTCGTATGCACTCCCTGGAGCGGATCGGTCGCTACCGTCTCGAACGGCGCCTGGGCACCGGTGCCTTCGCCACGGTGTGGCTGGCCCACGACGACGAGCTGGACGCGCCGGTGGCGGTGAAGGTGCTCGCCGAGAACTGGGCACACCGGCTCGACATCCGGGAGCGCTTCCTGTCCGAGGCGAGGCTGCTGCGCCGGGCCGGCTCCAGCCGCGTGGTGCAGGTCTACGACATCGGCGAACTGCCGGACGGCAGGCCCTACTTCGTGATGCAGTACGCCGACGCCGGCACCCTCGCCGATCTGCTCGCGGCCGGTCCGCTGCCGGTGCCGCGGGCGCTGGCCCTGACCGCGCAGGCCGCGCGCGGGGCGGCCGCGCTGCACGAGGCGGGCATCGTGCACCGCGACATCAAGCCGACCAACGTGCTGCTGCACACCGCCCCGGACGGCGAACGGCTACTGCTCCTGGCCGACCTGGGCCTGGCCAAGAGCCTCGCGCAGGCCTCCGTGCTCACGCTCGCGGCCGGCTCGGCGGGCTACCAGCCGCCGGAGCAGGCGGAGCCCGGCGAGGGCATCGACGCGCGCGCCGACGTCTACAGCCTGGGCGCGGTCGGCTACGAGCTGGTCACCGGGTCCGTGCCGGGACCGCCGGGCAAGGTCGTGCCGCCCGGCCGGCTGCGGCCGGACCTGGGCGAGGACGCCGAGCGGGCGCTGCTGCGCGCCCTGGAGCCCGACCGGGAGCGGCGCTGGCCGACGGCGCAGGCCTTCGCGGACGAGCTGGACCGGCTGGCGGCGGCCTGCGGCACCCGGCCCGGCAGCCGGCTCGACGGTGTCCGGGGCCGGATCGGCACCGCGACGCTGGTCGTGGCCGGGGTGCTCGCCGCGGCGGTCGCCGCCGTGACGGTGACGGTGGTGCTGAACCGGCCCAGCGGCTCCGCCGGGGAGGTCACGGTGCGCGACGCCACCGGCCGGGTCGCGGTCCAGGTGCCCGCGGGCTGGGCCCGTGAGCTGCGCGACTCCGGCTGGGACCCGCACACGCTCGGGCTGGCGGCCGGGCACGAGCCGGGTCTGCTGGTCGCCGACCACGCGGCCCGCTGGTCCGACTGGGGGGCGGCGGTCGACGGCGTGTTCGTCGGGGTCGGCGGGCACGGTGACGTCACCGCCCGGGTGAACGCCCTCGCGCACTCCGGCTGTCACTACGCCGGCGGCCGCGCCTTCTCCGCCGGTGCCTGGCACGGCCGGGTGCGCACCTGGAACGACTGTGCCGACGGCGGTTCGGTGACCGAGTCCGCGCTCGGCCCGGCGGACGGCTCCGCCCGTCCGCAGGTGTACGTGCAGGTGCGCCAGCGGGGTGACGCGGACGCGACCGACGGCGTCCTGCGCTCCCTGCGGGTGACCTGACACTCCCCCCCTCCGAAGGCGTCGGCCGACGGTCAAGGTGGGAAAAGAACCCTGGGGAACCCGAACTTTTCCGGTGGCCCGCGCATCGAAGTCCGGTGACGGCGCACCCGGCGCCGCAGGCGCGCTTTCCACCGCGTGCCCTGACCATGCAGGAGTGTTGAGCGACATGGCGTACTCATCCCGGTCATCGCGGCGCGCGGCCCTGCTCGCGGGCGGGGTGGCCGTACTTGGCCTCCTGACCGCGTGCGGCGGCAACGACGCCCACAGCGGCCCGCAGAAGGTGTCGGGCACGGCCGGTCCGGCGACCGAGACCGCCAAGGACCCGGCACCCTCCTCCGCGTCCGCCGGCGCCGCCACCCCCGGTGGCTCCAAGTCGGGCTCGGCCCCGGCGGCGGCCACCTCCTCGGGAACCGGGACCGGGACGGGGACCGGCACCGGGACCGGGTCCAAGACGGCGGCCGGCGGCCGGTGCCACACCTCCGAGCTGCGCGCCTCGGTGGGACGCAACAACCCGGGCGCGGGCCAGGAGAACTTCCCCATGGTGCTGACCAACAAGTCGGCCCGTACCTGCACGCTGCACGGCTATCCGGGCGCCGCGTTCGTGAACGCCTCCGGCGGCCAGGTCGGCCCGGACCCCAAGCGTTCCTCGGGCTCGCCGGTCACGGTCACGCTGAAGCCCGGGCAGAGCGCGTGGGCCGGCCTGACCTTCTCCAACCCGGAGGTCAGCGGCGCGAACACGGCCACCCCGGCCGCGCTGCTGATCACCCCGCCGGACGAGCGGGACCAGCTCAAGGTGGCGTGGACGGCCGGCCCGGTCCCCGTCTCCGGGAACTCCTCGTCCGCCTTCCTGTCCGTCTTCGCCCCGGGCACCGGCGCCTGACCGACGCCCCGACGAACCCCGCCGTCCGCTCCCGGACCGCGGGGTTCGTCATGAACACATCCTGAATGTCACGGGACGGCAACACGTCCCGGCCGCCGCGATCTTTCCCGCGCGCCCGCGCATCGGACCCCCCGACCACATGGCGAACAGGCCCCCTCGGGGCCTCGACCAGGAAATCGGGGAAGAACATGAGCGGCATCTCACGCAGGCGCGTGCTGACGGCGGGGGCGGCTGCGGGCTCCCTCGGAGCCCTCTCCGCCTGCTCCTCCGGCCTCGGCCTCTCCGTCGGCGACAAGGACCCGAAGTACGCCCGGGGCACCGGGCAGGCACGCCCGGCGAAACCCCTCGGGGACGGTTCGACCGCCGACACGGGCAAGCAGCCGCACCAGCCGGTACCGGCGCGGCTGAAGCCGGGCCGGAAGCCGCCGCAGTTCGTGGTGTTCTCCTGGGACGGCGCCGGTGAGCTGAGCAACAGGCTGTTCTCCCGGTTCCGCCGGGTCGCCGCCGAACACGGCGCGAAGATGACGTTCTTCCTCAGCGGCATCTACACCCTCCCGGAGTCCCGGAAGCACCTCTACCGGCCGCCGCGGCACGCCGTCGGCGCCTCCGCCATCGGCTACCTCGCCGACCGGCACATCCACGCGACGCTGCAGCAGGTGCGGGCCGCCTGGCTGGAGGGCCACGAGATCGGCACCCACTTCAACGGGCACTTCTGCGGCGCGAACGGCGTGCGCGACTGGACACCCGCGGAGTGGCGCAGCGAGACGGAGCAGGCGATCCGCTTCGTCACCGAGTGGAAGACCAACACCGGCTTCACCGACCTCGAACCACTGCCCTTCGACTACCGCAGGGAACTGGCCGGCGGCCGCACCCCCTGCCTGGAGGGCCAGGCGGCCCTGCTGCCCACGGCCGCGGCACTCGGCTGGAAGTACGACGCCAGCTCCCCCGGCGGCCTGCAGATCTGGCCGGGCAAGGTGCAGGGCGGCCGGCTCTGGGACTTCCCGCTCCAGTCCATACCCTTCGCCGGCCACTCCTTCCAGGTGCTGTCGATGGACTACAACATGATGTTCAACCAGTCCGGCGGCAACCCGCTGGGCGACCGCACCCGGTACGACGCCTGGCGCGTCCAGGCCAGGGACACCTACCTGGCGGGGTTCCGGCGCGCGTACGAGGGCAACCGCGCCCCCTTCTTCGTCGGCAACCACTTCGAACGCTGGAACGGCGGCATCTACATGGACGCCGTCGAGGAGGCGATCGGCCGGATGGCCGAGTACGACGACGTGCGGTTCGTGTCCTTCAAGCAGCTGGTGGCCTGGCTGGAGGCCCAGGACGCAGGGGTGCTGCGCAAGCTGCGCACCCTGGCGCCCGGCCAGGCCCCGGCGGGCGGCTGGGACGAGTTCCTGGGCGTGGCGGGTACACGCGCGTCGTAGACCGTCCGCGGAAGTCTGTTTTCATGGGCGGATCACATGATCGAACCGGAGGAACCGCCCTGAACACCGCCCTCGCCGAGGCCCTCTCCGCGGTACTGCTGGCCGCCGTGCTCGCCTGGGCCGTCGTACGGCCCTTCGGCTGGCCGGAGGCGGTGCTGGCCGTCCCGGCCGCCGGCGTCGCCGTCGCCACCGGGGCGATCTCGCCGGCCCACGCCCAGGCCGAGGCGGTACGGCTCGGGCCGGTGGTCGGGTTCCTCGCGGCGGTGCTGGTGCTCGCCCACTTCTGCGACGTGGAGGGGCTGTTCCAGGCGTGCGGGGCGTGGACGGCGCGCTGGTCGGGGGGCCGTCCGGTGCGGCTGCTGACGGCGGTGTTCGCGCTGGCCTCGGCGATCACGGCGGTGCTCAGCCTGGACGCCACGGTGGTGCTGCTGACCCCGGTCGTCTTCGCGACGGCCGCGCGCACCGGCGTACGGCCGAAGCCGCACGTCTACGCCTGCACGCATCTGTCGAACACGGCGTCGCTGCTGCTGCCGGTGTCCAATCTGACGAACCTCCTCGCGTTCGCGGCGAGCGGGCTGAGCTTCACCCGGTTCGCGGCGCTGATGGGCCTGCCGTGGCTGGTGGCGATCGGCGCCGAGTACGTGGTGTTCCGGCGGTTCTTCGCCCGGGACCTGACCGCGGCCGCACCGGCGGGCGGCGGCCCCGGCGAGGCGCCGCCGCTGCCGCTGTTCGCGCTGGTGACCGTCGCCTGCACGCTGGCCGGGTTCGTGGTGGCCTCGGCGTTCGGGGTGGAACCGGCGTGGGTGGCGGCGGCCGGGGCGCTGGTGCTGGCCTGCCGGGCGCTGGTGCGGCGGCGGGCCACCCCGGCGGACGTGCTGCGGGCGGCGGCGCCCTCCTTCCTGGCGTTCGTCCTGGCCCTGGGCATCGTGGTGCGCGCGGTGGTCGACAACGGCCTCGCCGACGCGCTCGGGCACGTCCTGCCCGGCGGCACCGGCCTCCTGGCGCTGCTCGGGACCGCCGCGCTGGCCGCCGTGCTGGCGAACCTCATCAACAACCTGCCCGCGGTCCTGGTGCTGCTGCCGCTCGCCGCCCCCACGGGTCCCGGCGCGGTGCTCGCGGTGCTGCTCGGGGTGAACATCGGCCCGAACCTCACCTACGCGGGGTCGCTCGCCACACTGCTGTGGCGGCGGATCGTGCACCAGCACGAGCACGAGGTGGACCTCGGCGAGTTCACCCGGCTCGGTCTGCTCGCCGTGCCGTCGGCGCTGGCGCTGTCCGTGGTGGCACTGTGGGGGTCGCTGCGGATTCTCTGAGGGTTCTCACACACCGAGGGAGACCGACCGGATGCGCGTGATCGCCTGGCTCGTCGAGGGCACCTGGCCCGCTTGCGTGGACGCCGTACGCGCGCACGCCCCGCGGGACGCCGAGGTGGTGCTGCTGCACGTGACCGGTCCTGACGTGCCCGGGGTGGCGCACGGCGCGTTCGCCGGGCTGCTCGGCCGCGGCCATCCGGAGCGCGACCCGGGCGGCCGCCTCGAGGCGCTCTCCGGCGCTTCGGCGGCCGGCCTGCTGGACGCGGCGGCGGAGCGGCTGGGCCGGCCGTGCGCCCGCGAGGAGCGGGCGGGCCGGGTCGAGCGGGAGGTGGTGGCGGCGGCCGGCGGCGCCGATCTGCTGGTGCTGGCCCGGGACGGCGACCGCTCCCGGCTGGGACCGCGCAGCCTGGGCCCGGCCGTCCGGTTCGCCGTCGACCACGCGCCCTGCCCGGTGCTGCTGGTGTGGCCGGAGCCGGCGCCGGGCCTGGGCACGATCCCACCCCCGCCGCCGCACCACCCCTGAGGCCGCGGACGCGGCACCGCCAGGGCCTGTTGCGAGGCCGCTCTCGCGCCACGCCCCAGGCCGTGTCCTAGTGGTGGTGCCGTCCGCCGCCGTAGCCGCCGCCGCGCCCGTCGCAGAAGTACGGACGGACCGTGCAGAAGTCGGGCGTGGCGGTGGCCGTGGGGGTGGAGCCGGCCCGGCCGGGTGCCGGGGTGGGGGCCGTGGAGGCGGTCTTCGACATCTTGGGCGCGGCGGCCGCCGCCGAGGGGGACGCGGACGGCGGCGGGGCGTGGCCGGTGTCCCAGTCGACGATCTCCATCCGGAGGTCCGCCTTGGCCGCGTCGACGGTCCAGCGCTGGGCGGTGGCCGCGGCACGGTTCTTGAGGACGAGGGCGCCGGAGCCGTCGGTCGCGGCGGGCGTCAGCGCCAGGTCCTGGTCGGAGCGCGGGATCAGGGCGCCCTGGAGGGTGAAGTCGTAGCGGATGTCGCGGGCGGCCCCACCGGAGGCCGAGCAGGGGGCGAGCCGCACCGAGTAGCCGAGGTGGGAGTCCAGGCACAGCCCGGGGGCGGAGGAGTTGCGCAGCAGTCCGTCGGTCTCGTACGTCCACTGCTGGCTCGCCGTGGTGGAGCAGGTGGCCAGTTCGGTCTCGGCGCCCCTGACGGCCTTGCCGCCGACGACGCCCACGCACAGGCCCGAGGTGACGTTGCGCAGCCGGCCGCTCAGCGCGCCCTTGGCGGTCCCGCTCGCCCCGGCCCAGGACGGGCCGGGGGTCGCGGAGTCCTTGCCCGGTGTCCGGGACGGTGTGGCGGCGTGTGCGGGCGCGTCGCCGCCGCCCGCGCCGAGCACGGACCACAGCACCAGCGGAAGGACGACGAGGCCGCTGACCGCGACGACGGCCAGGGCGAGGTTGCGGCGGCGGGCACGGCGGGCGACCCGGTGCGCGAGCCGTCCACCGGCGGCGCGCGGACCGGTCCCCGTGGCCGCGGCGGTCCGGGTGGACCGGCCGGCGCCGGCCGCCCGGCTCCCCCGGCGGCGGGGTGCCGTACCCGCGCCCGGGGCTCCGGTGTCGGGCGCGGGGCCGCGGGCGGCGTCCCGCGGCCCGGTGGGAGCGGTGGTGGCGAACGGGTCGCCGGTGCGGGCGGCGGTTCGGCCGCGGACCACTCGGTGCGGGCCGCCCGGGACTCCAGGTAGGCGCGGGCGCCCCAGCCGAGGACGGCCTCGGCGAGCGCGAGCCCGAGTCCGGCGTTGAAGCGGTCGAGCTGGTCGGCGGTCTGCCGGCAGTGCCGGCAGCCGGCCAGGTGCCGTTGCAGGTCCGGGTCGATGTCGACACCGCCGCGCCGGTAGGTCACGTCCAGCATGCGCAGGTACTTCTGGCACTCGGCCTCGGGGGCGAGTTCGCGGTGGGCCTGGAGGCACTCCTCGCGCAACCGCTCGTGGGCGCGGCGCAGTTCGATCCGGGTCTCCTCCTCGTCCAGGCCCAGCAGCGCGGCCGGGACGGCGAGGGGCTCGGCCTCCACCTCGGTGTGCCACAGCACGGCGCGGGCGGCCTGGGGCAGCCGCTGGAAGGCGCGGGACAGCAGCCGCCGTCCGGGCGGCGGGAGCAGCCGGGCGGCCGCGCGTTCACCGCTGCCGGGCGCGGCCCGCAGGGCGGGGTGGAGGAGTTCCTGGCGGCCGTCGCCCTCCCACTCGGCGGCGATCCGGCGCACGGTGACCAGCAGGTGGGGCCGCCAGGCGGCGGACGGGCCCGCCTGCCGCAGGGACTCGCCGAACAGGCGGGTGAAGGCGGCGGTGGTGAGCATGCCGGCCGCGCGGGGTCCGTCGGTGCACAGCCGGGCGTAGGCGAAGGCGGCTTCCCAGTGCCGGTCCAGGAGTTCACCGACCGGGGACAGTGCGGGTGTCGCGCCGGTCCACTTCTTCAGCTCGGCGCTCAGTTCCTCGTCCGAGGCGTCGAACCGGCGGTTGCCTGGGGCGGACTCCGACGGGCCTGCGTCATTCACGGCTGCATTCCTTCGGCGCGACACGGAAATAAGTCCAGACCAAGGGGGGTAGGGATGTCCCGGCATCTCGGACGTCCGCCTGGGCAGCTCTTTTGAAGCGTGGGGGGCGTACGGGAGCGGCCTGGTGCATGCAGCGGAAAATGTAATTGTCCGCACGCCGACAGCGCATACTTTTGCACAGCACGGCGCCAAGGAACAAGAGATCTCCCGGCCCGGGACTTTGACTTCATGGGGCGGGTCTTTTGACATTCTGTCAATGCAAGCTTTTGACGCGGAAAAACGACTTGGATTTCGAACAAGCGCGCCGGTCCGTGCGGCACCGCGTCCGCGCCGCACGGACCGGACGGCCGTCAGTGGCCGCTGATCGCGCGCGGGGTGTAGGGCTGCTCCAATTCCTCCCGCTCCTTGTCGCTCAGTTCCAGTTCCACGGCGGCCACCGCGTCCTCGATGTGTCCCGGCCTGGACGCGCCGACGATCGGCGCGGCCACCGTGTCCCGGTGCAGCAGCCACGCCAGGGCCACCTGGGCGCGCGGCACACCGCGGTCCCCGGCGATCCGGGTGACGGCCTCCACGATCGAGCGGTCGCTCTCCAGGTAGAGGCGGCCGCCGAAGGCGTCGCCCGCGCTGCGCTCGGTGACCGTGCCCCACTCGCGGGTGAGCCGGCCCCGGGCCAGCGGGCTCCACGGCAGGGTGCTCACACCCTGGTCCGCACAGAGCGGCAGCATCTCCCGCTCCTCCTCGCGGTAGAGCAGGTTGTAGTGGTTCTGCATGGACACGAACCGGGTCCAGCCATGCAGGTCGGCCGTGTACTGCGCCTTGGAGAACTCCCACGCGTACATCGAACTCGCCCCGATGTAGCGCACCTTGCCCGCCTTGACCAGGTCGTGCAGCGCCTCCATCGTCTCCTCGACGGGGGTCTCGTGGTCGTAGCGGTGGATCTGGTAGAGGTCGACGTAGTCGGTGCCGAGGCGGCGCAGGCTGTGGTCGATCTCGGTCATGATCGCCTTGCGGGACAGGCCGCCGCCGTTCGGGCCCGGCCGCATCCGGCCGTGCACCTTGGTGGCCAGCACGATCTCGTCGCGGTTCGCGAAATCGCGCAGGGCCTTGCCGACGATCTCCTCGCTGGTGCCGTCGGAGTACACGTTGGCCGTGTCGAAGAAGTTGATGCCCGCCTCCAGCGCCTGCCGGACGAGCGGACGGGACGCCTCCTCGTCGAGCGTCCACTCGTGCGTGCCGCGGCCGGGCAGTCCGTACGTCATGCAGCCCAGACAGATCCGCGAGACGTCCAGGCCGGTCGAACCGAGCTTCACGTACTGCATCGTTGCTGCTCCTGCCTTCAGGGGCGATGGTCTCCCAGGAGCGTACGTCGCGCCCCTGCGCCGACTTGACCGCGACCGGGCACGGCCGATTGGATCGTGGGACGTGCCGCGCCGCCCGGCGGGGGCAGGACGGAGCGGACGTGGCCAGGCAGGGAACGCGCGCACCCGGGGGTGCCCCGGCCCGAAGTCCCCGTGCCGGCAACGCCGGAGCCGGTCTGCTCGCCCTGGCGCTCACCGTGACCGCGCCGGCCGGCTGCGGGGCCGGAGGCAGCGGGGAGACATCCGCGAAGGCGCCCGCGAAGGCCGCCGCCGTACGGCTGCCGCCGCGCCACGCCGGTTTCGACTACCAGATCGGCGGCGCCTACCCGCCGCCCGCCGGGGTCCGTGTCGTCAGCCGTGACCGGTCCGCCGCCCCGGCGCCCGGCCTGTACAACATCTGCTACGTCAACGCCTTCCAGGTCCAGCCGCAGGAGCGCTCCTCCTGGCCCGCCGACCTGCTGCTGCGCGACGCGCACGGCGAGGAGGTCGTCGACGAGGACTGGGACGAACCGCTGCTCGACCTGCGCACCCCGCAACGGCGCGAGCGGGTGGCCGAGCGGGTCGACAGGTGGATCGACGGCTGTGCGGAGAAGGGCTACGACGCCGTCGAGCCGGACAACTACGACAGCTACACCCGCTCCCGGCACCTACTCACGGCCGCCGACGCGACCGCGTTCATGCGCCTGCTCGTCCGGCACGCGCACGCCCGGCACCTGGCCGTGGGACAGAAGAACACCTCCGAACTGGCGGGCCGGCGGCGGGAGACCGGGCTGGACTTCGCCGTCGCGGAGGAGTGCGGGCAGTACGACGAGTGCGAGGTGTACGCGAAGGCGTTCGACGACCGGGTGGTGGACATCGAGTACACCGACAGCGGGCTGCGCAAGGCGCTGGCGCGCTGGGGCGGCCGGCTGAGCATCGTCCGCCGGGACGTGAACGTCTCCACGCCCGGCAGCCCGGGGTACGTCCGGCGGACCGGGTGAGCGCTCAGCGGGGCTCCAGCAGGTCCAGCGCGCTCACCCACGGGAACGCGGCCCGCCCACCCCGCGCGTCGGGCATCCCCGCGTACGGTTCGCCGAACCGGACGCCCATCCCGCGCAGGCGGAGCAGGCTCTCCTGGTAGGCGGGGTGGGCGGCCAGCGCGTCGGCCACGCAGGGCAGGACGGCGATCGGCACCCCCAGCCCGGCGGCCTCGCACAGAGTGCCGACGGCCAGCGTGTCGGCGAGTCCCGCCGCCCACTTGTTGACGGTGTTGAAGGTGGCCGGCGCCACCACGACGGCGTCCGGCGGCGGGAACGGCCGCGGGTCGGACGGGGAGCGCCACGCGGACCGCACCGGACGTCCCGTACGGGCCTCGACGGCCGCGCTGTCGAAGAAACCGCCCATGGCGACCGGCGTGGCGATCACCCCGACCTCCCAGTCCCGCTCCTGGGCGGCGGCGATGAGTTCGCCCACGCCGGCGGCGATGCCGGCCGCGCAGACGACGACGTAGAGGAAGGGCTTCTCGGCCGGTGCGGTCATCCGGGCACCCTACTGAAGCGGGAAGGACCGCCCCCGCTCGGCCTCGGGCCGGGGTCCGCGGATGCGCCGCTGCTCCTCCTCGATCCGGACGTCGTTGATGCTGGCCTCCCGCCGGCTCATCAGGCCGTGCTCGTCGAACTCCCACAGTTCGTTCCCGTACGAGCGCCACCACCGGCCATCGGTGTCCCTGGACTCGTACTGGAAGCGGACGGCGATCCGGTCGCCTTCGAAGGCCCACAAATCCTTGCGCAGCGCGTAGTCCAGTTCGCGGCCCCATTTGGCGGTGAGGAACTCGACGATCCCGGCGCGGCCGGTGACGAAGGTGTCGCGGTTGCGCCAGACCGAGTCCTCCGTGTAGGCGAGTGACACCTTGTGCGGGTCACGGGTGTTCCAGGCGTCCTCGGCGGCCTGGACCTTCTGCGCTGCGGTCTCCCGCGTGAAGGGCGGCAGGGGCGGCCGGTCGGTCATGGGGTGCTCCTCGGCTCGGACGACGGCGGAGAACGGGCGTGCTCCGCGGGGGCGGGCTGGTGCGACCCGCCGGCGGCGGGTGTCCGCCGGCCGCGCCGGAGCTCTCCGGGCGAGGACCGGCCGGCCGTCGGGGGCACCGCCGGTGGCCGCCGCGCACGGGCTTCCGTGCTTCGCGCCGCGGCGGCGTCCCGGCGAAGTCCCCGGTCCGGCGTCAGCCGGGTGCCGTCTCCGAGACGGTGATCGCGTGGACGGGGCAGGCGCGGGCCGCCTCGCGGACCATCGGGTCGCCGTCGCCGTCCTCGTGGCCGGGCAGGAGCGTGCTGTAGCCGTCGTCGTCCTGGGTGAACACGCGCGGTGCCGCCAGGGCGCACTGGCCCGCGCCGATGCAGACGTCCTTGTCGATGTCGATGTGCATGGGCTGAGCCTCTTACCAGGTCACGGGGAGTTCCAGCATCCCCTGGATCGTGTCGCCGGGTTTGAAGGGGATCTCGTCGGCGGGCGCGGCCAGGCGCAGGCCGGGCAGCCGCCGCAGGAGGGTACCGAGGGCGATCTCCAGTTCCGCGCGCGCCAGGTTCTGGCCGAGGCACTGGTGGATGCCGAAGCCGAAGGCCACGTGGTGGCGGGTGGAGCGGTGGAAGTCCAGCCGGTCGGGGTCCTCGTACTGGGACGCGTCGCGGTTGATGACGGAGGTCGAGAAGAGCACGCCCTCGCCGGCCCGGATCGTGGTGCCCGCGATCTCGATGTCCTCCAGGGCCACCCGCAGCAGGCCGTCCGCGATGGACAGCATCCGCATCAGCTCCTCGACGGCGGCGGGCAGCAGTGCCGGGTCCGCGCGCAGCTCGGCCAGCCGGTCGGGGTGCCGCAGCAGCGTGTAGGTGCCGAGGGAGATCATGTTGGCGGTCGTCTCGTGTCCGGCGACCAGCAGGATGACCGCCAGGGAGACCAGATCGGTCCGGTCCAGCTCCCCTGTGCGCAGCCGCTGGTGGACGAGGTCGTCGAGCACGCCGTCGACGGGCTCCCGCTGCCCGGCCTTGCGGTCGATCAGGTCGCCGAGGTAGCCCTCGAGCTGTGCCCGGGCCTCCTGGATGTCGTCGGCCGTGGGGCCGCGCAGCAGCCTGCGGGACTGCGCCTCGAAGAACTCGTGGTCGGCGTACGGCACCCCGAGCAGGTCGCAGATGACCATGGAGGGCACCGGCAGGGCGAAGGCCGAGACCAGTTCGGCAGGCGGGCCCTGCTCGATCATCGCGTCGAGCAGGTCGTCGACGATCCGCTGGATGGCCGGCCGCAGTTCGGTCGCGCGTTTGAGGGTGAACGACGGGACCATCATCCGCCGCTGGGTGCGGTGCTCGGGGTCGTCGAGGCCGAGCAGCGCGACCCGGCGGTCGCGGACGGCGGCGAAGCGTTCGGTGGGGGCGGGGAAGCCGGGGCG